>JAPLGY010000492.1 GCA_026389955.1 Caldilinea sp.
GAGCGTGAACCATGACGTATGAAGACCCGTATGGCGGCCGACGCTACGGCCGCTCTTTGGGGGGGCTGGTGATCAGCCAGGCAGAGCTGCAGCGGCTGGAGCAACTGGTAGAAGCCCTCAACACACGCTTGGAGCAGGCCCTTGCCAAGAATCAGACGCTGCAGGCGACGTTGGAGCAGCAGGCCAAAGAACTGCACCAGGCCCAGCAAGCGCTGACCATCCGCGATGAGGCGTTGCACAAACAGGCCGAACACCAACAACAGCTAGAAGCCGAGCTGCTCTTTGTCAGGGCAGCGCTGGCGGAAGAACAGAAAAAGCCGGACCCGTCCGCCGAGCTTGCTCTCTGGCAGCAACGTTATCTGAGCTTGCAGGCCGATGTCGACAACCTGCGTCGGCGCTGGGAACAACGAGCCCAGACGGACAGTGCCGAACACCGCCGTCAGATTTTGGCAGATATGCTGCCGCTGGCGGACCATCTGGATCTGGCTCTCCTGCACCAGCCTGCAGGCACCGACGACCTGCTCCGTTCTTTTATCGGCAATCTGGAGGCAACCCGCCGCGCGTTTTTGGAGACGCTTCGCCGCTACGGCGTCGAACGGATTGACCCGCTCCATCAGCCTTTCGATCCGACCCTGCACGAGGCACTTGGGCAGGCGTTTTCGGCAAGCGTCCCCGCTGACCACGTCCTGGTCGTCGTTCAGGCAGGGTATGGCGAAGGCGAACGGCTGCTGCGCCCCGCACGGGTGTTGGTCAGCAGTGGCCCCGAGCCGCAGATCCACGGAGAGTAGAGGATGGAAATCAAAGATTATTATACAACCTTGGGTGTGGCGCGCACTGCCGACGAAAAGGAGATCAAAAAAGCCTATCGGAAACTGGCCCAGCAGTACCACCCGGACAAAAATCCTGGCAACAAGGCTGCCGAGCAACGGTTCAAAGAGATCAACGAAGCGTACACGGTGCTTTCCGACGCCGACAAACGGGCCAAATATGACCGCTTCGGCACCCAGTGGGAGCAGTACGCCCGTTCTGGCGGCCGCCCAGAGGATTTTGACTGGGGCTCCTGGCGTGGCGGTGCCACCTCTGACCCGGCCAGCAGCGCGCGCACCCTCACTCCTGAAGAGTTCGAACGGTTCTTCGGCGGTGCTGGCAGCTTCTCCAATTTTTTTGACACGCTGTTTGGCGGTCGGCGGTCGGCTGGTTTTGACCCCAGCATGATGGGTGCCCCACCGTCTGCCGCCGAGACGGTCGTCCAGGTCACCCTGGAAGAGGCGTTCCACGGCACCACGCGCGTGCTGGAGCGCAGCAACGGTACCCGTTTGGAAGTCACCGTCCCGCGCGGGGTCCAGAGCGGCTCCAAAATTCGGATGCGGGGTGCCGCCGGCCAAGGAGACCTTCTTGTCAGCCTGGATGTGCTCGCTGACCCGCGCTTCACGCGTGAGGGGGACAACCTGCGCCTCTCGCTGGCGGTCGATCTCTATACAGCCGTGCTGGGGGGCGAGGTCGAAGTTCCGACCCTCGACAAAACGGTGGTGCTGCGTATCCCAGCGGGGACCCAGAACGACAAGGTGTTTCGCTTGCGCTCTTTGGGAATGCCCCACTTGAAACACCCAGAGCAGCGTGGCGACCTGCTGGTGGTCGTCGATGTCCAAATCCCTACCCAGCTCAGCGAACGCCAGAAGCAGCTCTTCAACGAACTTCGCCAGCTGCAGCGAAAATAAGCCTTCTGGTATTTCTCGTTTCCAGCTGGCAGACTGTTATAATCAGATATCATCAGACTGTCATGAATGGGTGCGTTTGTCAAGAGAAGGGACCGACAGGCATATGCCGATCGACCGCATGACTCCAGCGGATTTTGGAGATGTGGCAAAGTTGATCGAAGCACACAACACCAACCCCCTCACCCAGTGTCTCCACAGTGGCGAGCATGCCGATGAGATCGAAGCGCTCTTTCACAAACATGGGGCGTTGCACTACTGGTTGCTGCGTGAAAACGGGGAGTTGGCCGGTGTGCTGGGTTGCGAAGTCGAAAAAGAACGGGGCTATTTGCATGGTCCCTTCATAGCAGGGTCCCCTTTTGCCCAGAGTGCACAGGCGCTGTGGCATGCGCTGCAAGCAACGTTGCCCTCGCTGGAGCGGTGGGACTCTTTTCTCAACGTGCGCAACGAACAGGGCGCTGCCTTCTATCTGGAGCACGGCTTTCGCCGGGGCCAGGGGGCGCAGATCTACGTGTATCGGCTATGTAGCGGCCTCGCTCAACGACAGCCCACGCGAAGGGTCCATCGACCTGTTGGCGGTCGATGCCTCGGTGCGCAACCAAGGCTACGGCCGTCGTCTGCTGCTGACAGCAGCGCACTGGCTGATCCAGGAACGGGGCATGCCCCGTGTGGGTCTGACCGTACGCGATATGCGGGCCGATGCCCGCCAGCTTTACCAGCGCTCAGGCTTTGCATTGCTCTATACGGGGGTCGGCTACTCACGCGAACAGACTCTTCCCCGCCGACAGCTCTGACGCCCCGCAGAAAAATCCACACAGAAGACTGACAGTTTACCAACACGATTCAAACAATCGACTGCTATACTGACGCAT
>JAPLGY010000344.1 GCA_026389955.1 Caldilinea sp.
CGATCACCCCCCCCTGGTGGTGGAGGTAGGGGGTCATCATCGTCAGTTTGATAAAGTTCTGCAGATCAACCAACCTGGCCTCGCGCCGGCCACGGGCCTGATCCCGCACAAACGGCGGCCCGTACACCGGCAGAAAGGTCATGTGGTTGCCGCCGATCACCACATTGTTGGCCGGGTTGCGCGCCTGCAAGACAAACTGGCGGGGCACAAAGCGCAAAAACTCGGCCACCAGCTCGCGATCCAAATAGGCGATCTCCCCCTCCACCCGCGCACCATGGTCGCGCAGGATCTGCAGCGCCTCAGCGTCGTAAAACGCAATCCCAGCCTGCTCCAGAATCTGCATCGAACGGTCGTGGATCTGTGCCACACGCTCTTCGTCGACCAGGTCGTAGACCGGCAGCTGGTGCAGCGGCTGGACAAAGCTGGCTGTACCGACAGAGGCAGCTGCACGGCGCTGGTCACGGCGTGAACGGCGGAGAGTCGTTTCCATAAACAAAAATCCCTTCGATTTGAATGGCTGGCATCGGACAGGTTTCAGACAGGCCCGGGCCGGCGAACCCGGAGGAGTGCCTGGCATCGTGGATGTCTCTTGCCATTATATGCAAGGAAAGTCCCCCAGACAAACCCGCTTTTGTCGCAAGGCCACAGGTCAGTCGGTGAGATAGGCCTCCAAAGGCAGACAGGTACAGACCAGATGGCGGTCGCCGTAGACGTTGTCGATGCGGGAGACAGAGGGCCAGAATTTGCGCTCACGCACCCAGGGGGCCGGGTAGGCTGCCTGCTGGCGGCTGTAGGACCTGCCCCACTCTCCCACCAGCACCTCCGCCGTGTGGGGAGCCTGCTTGAGTGGGTTGTCCTGAGCGTCGCTGCGCCCTTCCTGAACCGCCACAATCTCGGCGTGAATCAAAATCATCGCCTGGCAAAACCGTTCCAGTTCTGCCAGCGATTCGCTCTCGGTCGGTTCGATCATGAGCGTGCCGGCGACCGGGAAAGAAAGGGTGGGCGCATGAAACCCAAAATCCATCAGCCGCTTGGCCACATCCTCCGCCGTGATCCCAGTCGCATGCTCCAACGGACGCAGGTCGAGGATGCATTCGTGGGCGACCCGGCCCCGCTCGCCTTTGTACAGCACCGGGTAATAGGGGTCCAGCCGCTGGGCCACATAGTTGGCATTGAGGATTGCCACCCGGGTCGCTTCCGCCAGCCCATCGGCGCCCATCATCGCAATGTAGGCGTAGGGAATGGCCAGAATGCCGGCGCTGCCCCACGGCGCTGCAGAGACCGAACCGACCGCACGCTCTCCGCCGACGCCGGCCACCACCGCGCTGTTGGGCAGGAAGGGGAGCAGATGGGCCGCCACACAGATCGGCCCAACCCCAGGCCCGCCGCCTCCATGCGGGATCGTAAAGGTCTTGTGCAGGTTGAGATGGCAGACGTCGGCGCCGATCGCCGCCGGGCTGGTGAGCCCCACCTGCGCATTCATGTTGGCACCGTCCATGTAGACCTGCCCCCCCCGCGCGTGGATCAGATCACAGATGTCGTGGATCGCTGTTTCAAAGACACCGTGCGTCGACGGATAGGTCACCATCAGCGCAGCAAGCCGGTCCGCATACAGATCCGCCTTGGCGCGCAGGTCCGCCAGGTCGATGTTGCCCTGGTCGTCGCAGGCCACGACCACAACCTCCATGCCCGCCATCACCGCACTGGCAGGGTTGGTCCCGTGCGCCGAAGCCGGGATCAGACACAGGGTGCGCTGGCTCTCGCCGCGCGCCTGGTGATAGCCGCGGATCACCAACAGCCCGGCATACTCTCCTTGCGAACCTGCAAGGAAAGGTCGCGCGCTTCCAGCCGCTTGATGTAGCGCAGCATCTCGTGCTCGCTGTGATAGCGGTTGAAGACCGGGTGGGTCAAAAAGTGGCTGGTGCGGGCCAGAGGCGCTGCGTAGTCGTACCCCACCTGATTGGCCAGTGCAGCCAGGTCAGCAGAACCATCGTCCCCAAAACAGGCCAGCAGCGCCTGCACCTCTGCCAGCGTGGTCGGTTCGTCCAGCGCCAGACCGATGCCCCCATCCTCGTAGAAACGAAGGTTGATCTGGCGCTCAAGCGCAGCAGCTTGAATCTGCGCCTGGCCGACAGGTCCACCACTCACCTTGAGGGTGTCAAAAATCGGGCCCGCATTGGTTGTGTACCCCCGCTGTTCCAGCCGGGCACGCACCACCTGCGCCCACAGATGCGTGCGCCGTGCGATCGCACGCAGGCCGTCCGGCCCATGATAGACCGCATACATCGAGGCCATGACCGCCAGCAGCACCTGAGCCGTACAGATGTTGCTGGTGGCCTTGTCGCGACGGATGTGCTGCTCGCGCGTCTGCAACGCAAGGCGCATGGCCGGGTTGCCCTGTGCGTCGACCGAAACCCCGACCAGCCGGCCGGGCATCAGCCGCTTCCATTCCTCGCGCGTCGCCATAAAAGCTGCATGGGGCCCCCCAAAGCCGAGCGGGACGCCAAAACGCTGGCTGTTGCCGATGGCAATGTCAGCGCCAAATTCGCCGGGCGGCGTCAGCAGGGTGAGCGCCAGCAGATCACAGGCGACAGTCACCAGCGCTCCGACCCCATGGGCCCGCTCGCAGAAGGAGTGGTACTCATGCACCGTCCCTTCGCTGTCGGGATATTGCACCAGCGCCCCAAAGGTCTCCGCAGCAAACGGATAGGTCCGGTGGTCGCCGACCACCACCGTGTACCCCAACGGTTCGGCACGGGTGCGCACGACTTCGATCGTCTGGGGATGGCATTTTTCCGACACAAAGAAAACCTGGCCGCTCTGCCCACGCTTCTGTGCACGCTTTGCCATGGTCATCGCCTCCGCCGCAGCCGTCCCTTCGTCGAGCAACGAAGCATTGGCAATCGCCAGCCCGGTCAGGTCGATGACCATCGACTGAAAGTTGAGCAGCGCCTCCAGCCGCCCCTGGGCGATCTCGGCCTGATAGGGGGTGTATTGGGTGTACCACCCTGGATTTTCGAGGATGTTGCGCTGGATGACCCCCGGTGTCAGCGTGCCGTAGTACCCCATCCCAATCCAGGAGCGAAAAAGACGGTTGCGGCAGGCCAGCTCGCGCAGCTCGGCCAGCACCGCAGATTCGCTGCGCGGCGGCTCCAGACGCAGCGGCTGACGCAGACGGATCTGGGCAGGCACGGTCTCGTCGATCAGGGCCTCCAAACTCTCTACACCCAACACCTCGACCATCCGCTCCAGATCGAACGGAGAAGGCCCCAGGTGCCGGCGGGCAAAGGTGTCCAGCGGGTTGAGCAGGTCAGCAGGATGGGTCAGTGGCATGGCAGAAGCTCCTTGTACGGCTGAAAGATCGATTGACGCTGCCACAACAAACAACGGGCACTCCAAAGAGATGCCCGTTGACCCTGTCCTTGACCTGAGAGATTGACCGGTCTACCAGCAAAGACCAGTTTGCCCCGTGGGTGGCGACGGGCGACATTGCCCGCTGCACTTTCCAGAGTTGCCTGCGTGCTGCGATCCTTCTGCCTGAGAGTGTCACAGCGGGCAGTGGCTTGCCAGCGCTGCTTGCACCTTCGGCGACTGGCTGGCCTGATGGCGCCAGTTCTCTCTCGCAAAACGTTTGCGGCCTGTTCGTCTATCCTACATCATACCATCATTTTGTGCTCGTTCAAAGCCGCTCCCAGCAATTGGGTCTACTTCACGCTGGGGGCAAGATTTCGCCCGCCGGTTGAAACCCGGTGTCGACTACGAGAAACC
>JAPLGY010000088.1 GCA_026389955.1 Caldilinea sp.
GCGTCAATGTCGCCGCGATGGCCGCCGACATCTGAGACATGGGCAATCGTGCCCATGAACGCGATGACCTTGCCCTGCCAGAACACCGGCGTCACAACGACGCAGTCGGGCAGATGACCTGCGCCCAACCAGGGGTCATTGGTAAAGAGCACATCACCCTCCACCAGCGACGCAAGTGGAAATTTCTGCAACATGGAGCGAGTGGTGCGCGGAAGAATCACACAGAAGTCGGGCGGGCTGAAGCTCGATTGGCAGATCGAATTTCCCTCATGGTTGAGCAGCACACAGGCAAAGTCACGGCTTTCACCCACAATGGTCGAAAATGAGGTGCGCACCGTGGCGTTGTCGATCTCATCCATCACGCTGATCAGCCGCTGCCACTGGATCTCAAGTGTCACTGAATCAATCATCGTGTCCTTTGGCCTCTTTTGCTAAACTGGAATCATGGCGAAAACAGTACTTTTCCGGCAAACCATCGTTCTCACCCGAATCTGAGTGTACGCTGTTACAACTCGACCGTATACTTCTCCACTTTGTCCCAATCCAGCTCAACCCCCAACCCTGGGCCGTCGGGAGCGCGCAATTGCAGCCCATCCGGCTGGAAACGGGTGGCGACAATCGTGTCGGGCATGGCAGTGGCCGGCGAGGGCCAGGTGACGCAGGGCAGCGCCGCCGCCAGATGCGCTGCAGCCACGCCGATCAGGTCATAGTAGATCGCCACGGAAAGCGAAAGACCCGCCGCCTCAAAGATCTGCCCAATCTGATGAACATTGGTGAGACCCCCATGCTTGTTCATCTTCATCAGCGCAATGCTGGCAGCCTTGCGCCGCACCACATCGATCGCGTCCTCCGGCCCATAGATCGCTTCATCGGCCATGATCGGCGTCGCAAGCCGACGCGCAAGCTCGGCCAGGTCTTCCAACCGCGCCACTGGTTGCTCGATCGCCCCCAACGCCCCGATCTGCTCCATGGCTGTCAACGCCGGAACCGCCTGATGAAGGGTGTAGCCAGTGTTGCCATCCACCTGGATCACCGCTCGGTCGCCGACAGCATTGGCAACGGCGCGATAGCGTGCAACATCTTCTTTTGGATCTAACCCGATCTTCATTTTCAGCACCGAATAGCCAAACCTGTCCAATTGTTCGGTGGCCGAAGCCGCCATCTCTGCAGGCTCGCCATGGTGGACAAAGCCCATCAGGGTCAGCCCATCACGCACTTTGCCCCCCATCAATTGGTAGATCGGCGTCCCCAGCGCCTTGCCCTTGAGATCCCACAGCGCCATATCGACGCCAGAAAAGGAAAACCAGTGATGAGGCAGCGCCATGTGCATCAAATGGTTGAGATGCTTGATATCAAACGGGTTTTGGCCGATCAAGGCCGGGGCCAGGTGTTTGCGAATGTTGACCAGCATGCCCTCGCCAGTCTCGCCATAGAATGGGGCATCGACTGACGCCTGGCCGTAACCAGTCACACCGTCATCGGTGTTGATCTCAATCAGGATGGTGATGGCGCTGTCAATCGAGCCATACGACGTAGTCAAACGGCTTTGACGGGGAATATTGATTGCACGTGCTAAAATTTTTGTGATTTGCATGCGCCCAAACTCTCCTGCTACAATGGTATTGTTCAGATGCGATAAAGTTAACTGTCGACAATTGACAATTTGACGAGATGAGTATACTCTAGTCTCCAATAAACTGTCAACCAGAAATTCTGCAGTACAAACATTGACTTTGCGATGGACACAACACAAAAGTCGAGTACACCCTATCTTTTTCCTACGACCGATGATTTGCGCACTGCGGATCACACTTTTTTAGGGAGGGTTGTTGCATGACGCAGGGAAACCTTACGCCGGCTGCAAACGCATCAGGGGAGCCCAAAGTCGATCCAAGAGCGCAGTCTGCCTATCGTTTTGGCTTTGATATTGGCGGCACCTTCACGGATTTTGTTCTCATTGACCGCACAACCGGAGCGATCACCAGCTACAAAACGCTCACCACGCCCCACAATCCGTCACAAGCAGTGGTGGAAGGTTGGAAACAGCTGCTGGCCCATGCCGGTGCCCAGGGAGACGCAGTCGAGACAGCCATTCACGGCACAACCCTCATCACCAACGCCCTGATCGAACGCAAAGGCGCAAAAACTGCCTTGATTACCACGCGGGGCTTTCGCGATGTGCTGGAAATGGCAAAGGAGATGCGCTATGACATCTACGATCTCTTGATGGTGCTGCCCGAGCCTTTGGTGGCGCGCCCATTGCGCCTGGAAGTCACCGAGCGGCTCAACGGCAAAGGCGAGGTGGTCATCCCTCTCCAGCTGGATAATTTGGAGGCGCTGCAGAGCAAGCTGCTGGACGAAAACGTCGAGGCGGTGGCGGTCTGTTTCTTGCACTCCTTCACCAATCCGCAGCACGAACAAGCGGCAGCAGCCTGGCTGCACGAACATCTCCCCCGACTCACTGTGTCGATCTCCTCGGAGGTCGCGCCCGAAATCCGTGAGTACGAGCGCATGTCCACCACGGTCTGCAATGCCTATGTCCAGCCGTTGACCGAGCGCTACCTGCACCGTCTGCAATCCGACTTGAGCGAGCTTGGCTTTCGCCATCACCTTTACCTGATGCTCTCCAGCGGTGGCATCACGACGTTGGACACTGCGGCGCGTTTCCCTGTGCGGCTGATTGAATCGGGTCCGGCAGCCGGCGTGCTGGCTTCGGTCTTCTACGGCGAAAAGCTGGGCGAAGAGAACCTGGTCTCTTTTGACATGGGCGGCACCACGGCCAAGATGTGTGTGATCAAACATGGCGAGCCGGCGATGAGCGACGACTTCGAGGTGGCGCGCGTCCACCGCTTCAAACGGGGCAGCTGCTTGCCGGTGCGCGTGCCCACCATCGAATTGATCGAAATCGGCGCAGGCGGCGGCAGCATCGCCCGCGTCGATGAACTGGGACTGCTCAAAGTGGGCCCCGACTCCTCTGGCGCCGACCCTGGCCCAGCCTGCTACGGACAAGGCGGCCTCCTGCCCACGGTCACCGACGCCGACCTGCTGCTTGGCTACCTCAACCCTGACTATTTTCTCGGCGGGCGCATGCAGCTCGACCGGGCGGCTGCCGAGCAGGCGGTGCGCACGGTGCTGGCCGAACCGCTCAAGATGAGCGTCACCGAGGCTGCCCACGGTATCTACAAAGTCGTCAACGAAAACATGATCTCGGCCACGCGCGTCCATGTCGCAGAGCGCGGGGGCGACCCACGGCAGCTCAAGCTGATTGCGTTTGGCGGGGCTGGGCCCGTCCACGCGCATCAGATTGCCCGGGCGCTGAAGATGCCTGGTTATATCTGCCCCACCAGCGCCGGCGTCACTTCGGCGTTGGGCTTCCTGACCGCTCCCGCCGCATTTGAGATTGCACGGACCTTCATCGCACCTATCACCCAGGACAACCTGGCTGACCTCGATGCAATCTATGCCGACTTGGAAGCGGAAGGACGCATGCGCCTGACAGAGGCAGGTGTGCCCGGCGACGAGATGAGTTTTACGCGCAAAGCAGATGTTCGGCATGTCGGCCAGGGACACACGATCGTGGTCCCCTTGCCCTTTGCTTCGCTGGCAAACACCGATCTCGACCAAGATATCCGCCCGCTCTTCTACCGACACTATGCAGATATCTACGGCTATGCCCACAAACACCTTGGGCTGGAAATTACCACCTGTCGCCTGACAGCCAGCGGTCCACGCCCACACATTTCGCTGCAAAACGCCAAAGCCAGTGGCGCGGCGGTCAGCACGGCCATCAAGGGGGAGCGGCCAGTCTATTTCGACGAAGCTGGCGGTTTTGTCAACACACCAGTCTATGACCGCTCGCTGCTGGAAGCGGAGATGAGCTTTCCCGGCCCTGCGATTGTGGAAGAAGTCGATTCAACCGCAGTGATCGGACCCAATGCCACCGTCAAAGTCGACGCATACACGAATTTGATTGTAACGCTGCACGATTCGTGATTTCCTGGCGGCGAGGCGTCGCTGAGCAACGTGTTGCATCGGCGGCAAGA
>JAPLGY010000102.1 GCA_026389955.1 Caldilinea sp.
CCTCGTCTTCGTCTACTATATCTACCAAAATGCCTTCCAATACCTGAAGATGGGCTACGCCTCGGCGCTGGCCTGGATCCTCTTCGCCATCATCCTGGCCCTGACCCTGCTGCAGCTGTGGGGCAGCAAAAAATGGGTCTACTACGAGGACCAGGCCGCATGAACCGCTACGTTTTTTATCTGTGCAAGGAGATACCTTCGACATGGCCCCTCCACTGACCCGACCGCCGTTGCCCTACACACAGCCCTGGCACCAAACACGCAGCGTGCGCAGAGGGGCCCATGCCGCGCTGGTCTATGCCCTGGCCGTGCCCGGCGCCATTCTCTTTACCATCCCCCTGCTCTGGATGCTCTCGACCGCACTCAAAGAACCCAAACAGATCTTTCTCTTCCCGCCAAAGTGGATCCCAGATCCCCTGCTCTGGGGAAATTTTGTGGCAGGCTGGAATGACTTTCTCCCTTTTAATACCTTTCTCGCCAATTCGCTGATCATCACCGTCAGCAACATCGTCGGCAATCTGATCTCATGCAGCTTGGCCGCCTTCGCTTTTGCACGCCTGCGCGCCCGCGGCAAAAACCTGCTCTTTCTGCTCGTGCTGGGCACCATGCTGCTCCCCCAGGAGGTCACGGTCATTCCACAATATGTGTTGTTCACCCGCCTGGGCTGGAACGACAGCTGGCTGCCGCTGATGGTCCCCCCCTGGTTTGGCTGGCCCTTTTTTATCTTCCTCCTGCGCCAGTTTTTTATGGGAATCCCTCGCGAGCTGGACGAAGCCGCCCGGCTGGACGGCGCCTCCTCCGGGCGCATTCTCTGGAACCTGATTTTGCCCCTCTCCAAACCGGCGCTGGCCACAGTGGTGATCTTCGGGTTCATCGGCAACTGGAACAACTTTCTCTACCCGTTGATCTACATCCGCTCGATGGACAAACAGGTGCTGGCTGTCGCCCTCAACATGTTCCGCGGCGCCTACGGCAACGCCAACTACCAGTATATGATGGCAGTCTCGCTGCTGGTCCTGCTGCCAGTGCTGGTCGTCTTCTTCCTCGGACAACGCCTTTTTGTGCGCGGGATCGCCCTGACCGGCATCAAGGGCTGACCTTGTCAACCCATCACCCTCCCATCCAGTCCTGCCTCTGGCAAGGACGGCCGATCTAGAAAGATCCCTGCTCTATGCCCAACAGTTCCTCTGTCGCTCAGCCAGATCCTGGCAATCTGCGCTGGAATTTCACAGTCAATCTGGTCGATGTCTCCTTTATCACGCTCGGCATCAGCCTGGTCTCGCGTGAGACCGTACTGCCCGTGCTGGTCAGCCAACTGACCGATTCCAACCTCGCCGTCGGGCTGATCGCCACACTTTATGGAATGGGCATCTATCTCCCTCAGCTCTTTATCGCCAATTTCACCGAGCAGCTCCGCTACAAAAAACCCTTTGTCATGTGGGTCGGCAGCGTCGGCGAACGACTCCCCTATCTGTTGATGGGCGTCGCCGTCTGGTTCTTTGCCCTGCCCTCTCCCTCCCTGGCCCTGGCCCTGGTGCTGGCCAGTCTGGCCATCACCGGCTTCAGCGCAGGCGCCGGCATGCCCGCCTGGTACGATCTGATCGCCAAGGTGATCCCCGTCCAACGCCGCGGGGTCTGGTCAGGCCTGAGCCACGGGATCGGCGCGCTCATGGCCATTTTTGGCGCCTTTCTGGTCGGAACCATCCTGGACAGCTACACGTTTCCCCACAATTTTGCCCTGCTCTTTGCCCTGGCCTTCGCCGCAACCGCGATCTCCTTCGTCGGCCTGGCACTCAACCGCGAGCCACCCAGCGATCACGTCAAAGCCCGTATCTCCACCTGGCACTATGTTCGCCGACTGCCCGCAATTCTGCGCAGCCACACCAACTACCGACGCTTTTTCATCAGCCGAATCGTCGTTTTGATGGGAACCATGGCCAACGGCTTCCTGATCGTCTACGGCAGCCAACGCTTCGGCTTGGATGGCGCCACCATCGGACTGCTGACCGCAGTGCTGGTCGCCAGCCAGGCGGTCAGCAGCCTGGGCTGGGGCTTTCTCGGCGACCGAGCCGGCCACAAGATCGTCCTCAGCAGCGCTGCCCTGCTGCTGGCCCTGGCCGCCCTCTCCACCTTGCTCGCCCCCAACGCACAATGGCTGATGCTCAGCTTCGCTCTGCTCGGCGCCTATGGCTCCGGCGACGCCGTCTCCAGCCTCAACATCATCCTCGAATTCGCCGCAACCGAAGATCGCCCGACCTATATCGGGCTGACCAATACCTTGCTGGCCCCCGCCATCGTGCTGGCCCCCCTGCTCGGCGGCTGGCTGGCCACCGCAGCAGGCTTCCCAGCCCTGCTCAGCAGCGCCGCCGCCATCTCCGCCGTCGGCGCATTTTTGCTGGCCAGCTGGGTCCGCGAACCCCGCCAACAGCCCCTCCCCCAGAGCCTCCTCTGACACTCTCCATGCAACAGAGCCGCTCGCTCCCTCTACCTAACCACCTTTCACGCCGACAAGGAACACTCCTATGAACCGTGCAAATTTTCTACCGTATCGTGAAATTCATCTGGATTTCCATACCAGCGAAGCAATTCCAGCCATCGGCGCCGATTTTGACCCCGACGAATTTGCCGATACCCTGGTCAACGCCCACGTCAATTCGATTACCTGCTTTGCCCGCTGCCACCACGGCTGGATCTATTACGACACAGCCCTCCACCCCGAACGCCGCCACCCTCACCTGACCCGCAACCTGCTCCGCGAACAGATCGACGCCTGCCATGCCCGCGGGATCCGCGTGCCCATCTACACCACCGTACAGTGGGACCATTTCACCGCCCGCCAACACCCAGAATGGCTCTGCGTCGACGAAAATGGCCGCTTTGTCGGCACCAAACCGTTCGAGGCCGGCTTCTATCGGGAGCTGAATGTCAGCTCCCCTTATGTCGAAACATTTTTGAAACCCCACGTGCGAGAGATTCTGACCACCCTCCCCACCGACGGACTCTTCTTTGATATCGTCCGCATCAACCCTTCCACTGACCCCTACACCCAGGCCCGCATGCGCGCCGCCGGACTCAACCCCGCCAACCCGCAGCACCGCGCCCGCTTCGCCCTGGACGCACTCAACAATTTCAAACAGGAGATGAGCGCCTTTGTCCGCGCTATCCAGCCCGAGGTAAGCATTTTTTACAACGCCGGCCATGTCGGAACCCGCCACCGCCCCGTGGCCGACGCCTATTCCCACTGGGAACTCGAAACCCTGCCCAGCGGCGGCTGGGGCTACCAACATTTCCCAGTCAGCGCCCGCTACGCCCGCACCCTGGGCATCGACCTGCTCGGCATGACCGGCAAATTCCATACCTCCTGGGGTGATTTCCATTCGTTCAAAAATCTGGCCGCCCTCCAATACGAGGTCTTCCAGATGCTCGCCCTCAACGCCAAATGCATGGTCGGCGACCAGCTTCCCCCACGCGGACGGATCGAACCCTATGTCTACGAACGCATCGGCCAGGTCTACGCCGAGGTCGAACAAAAAGAACCCTGGTGCGACAACGCCCGCCCCCTCACCGACATCGCTCTCTTCACCCCCGAAGAATTTGCCGGCGGCAGCGCCGGCCAACTGCCCGACCCTATCAAAGGGGCCACCCGTATGCTCGAAGAGGCGACCCACCAGTTCGATATCGTCGATTCTGCTGCCGACCTCTCCCCCTACCAGGTCGTGATTCTTCCCGACTCGATCCCCGTCGACGCCGCACTGGCAGCCAAACTCGACAGCTTCCTGGCACAGGGCGGAAGGCTGATCGCCACCTTCGAATCCGGGCTCGCCCCCGACCAACAAACCTTCGGACTCCCCGCCCTGGGGGTCACCCTCGCCAGCGAAGGGCCACGCGACGCAGCCGGCAACCTGGCCCGCGGACGCGTCTACGACCGCACAGATTATGTCGAATACATTTTGCCAGGTGCTGAGATCGGACAGGGGCTGCCGCCCACCGAACATGCTATGTACATTCGTGGGCTGGATATTCAGGCGCTTCCCGAAAGCAGCGTGCTGGCCAGCATCGTGCCCAGCTACTTCGACCGCACCTGGGAGCACTTTTGTTCTCACCGCCACACCCCTTCGTCTGGCCAGCCCGGCAATCCAGCAGTTGTGCGCACAAAAAATACGATCTACTTCAGCAGCCCCCTCTTCACCATCTACCAAAAGACAGCACCGCTCTGGTGCAAACGGCTGTTGGTCAACGCGCTGAAGCTGCTGCTCCCAGAACCCCTGGTGCGTCATGGGGGACCGACGACCCTGCAAGCTGCACTCAACGAACAACCGGCCCAGCAGCGCCAGGTGCTCCATCTGCTCCACTATATTCCAGAACGCCGCGCCGAATTTTTCGACATCCTTGAAGATGTGATTCCGCTCTACCAGGTCTCCTGCTCAGTACGGGTCCCCACCCCGGTGCAGCGTGTCACCGCTGTTCCCCAAGGCACTGACCTCCCCTTTGCCATGAACGGCAGCCGGGTCGAGTTCACGGTGCCAACCATCGAGGGCCATCAGATGGTCTCCATCCAGTTCTAACAGCGGGCACAAGCAGAGAACGCAGCCTGTTCTGTCCTCCTGTGCGTCGAAATCGGCCTTGTCCGCTGAGGCCTGTTTTGACCCAGGAGGGCAGAAAAGGTTGCGTTGCCCGCCATCTCTCACCCGCTCAAACGTCCACTGCCCACAAACGCTTGTTCCCCAGGCCACCCTCGCCGGGCCAGGCACTCGTTGACTCGTTGTGCCAAAATCCGAACGTGTGGTTCCTGCATCATCCCACTGTGATCCCCAGGAACAATCTGCAGATCCACGGCCCCCTCGGCAAACGCATGCCACCCCCAAGTCGGGTCTGCGCGCAGCTCTGCACGCACCCCCCTGTCTGTAGAGTCGCTCCCACGCAACAAAGCGATCGGCACAGGGATCACCGCCCCAGGTAGATAGTCCGCCTGATTGTTCGCCTTGAAAACCTGATAGAATCCGCGCAAGCGTTCACTGCCAGAGCCAGCAGGCAGAAGACCCTCTTTCTGCAGCTGCACCTGAACGTGCAAAAGCTGTTCCTCCAGCGCCATCGAGGCAAGGTCTGCATACGTCAACCGCAACGATATACCCAGAAACTGTTCA
>JAPLGY010000464.1 GCA_026389955.1 Caldilinea sp.
AACTCGTTGATATGGTAACACAATCTGCTCAAGTGTGCAGTCCACAATCCGGCGGATTGCGTCACATGAATTCGTGAATGTATCTGGGCCCACGTGTACTACCTCCTTATCCCCCGACTGCCCCCAACTTGAAGTACACCCGTACACTCGGTCTGCTTCGCGAGAGGAGCAGCTTTTGGGCGGCAACGCACAGGAAGCTCGGTGCGCCCCCAGCTCCTGTTTTGCCTGCATTCGGGGCACACGGAGATGTGCAGGCACAGAGAAGGTACCTCTCAACCCGCGCATACACTTTTCTGACAATCTACAAACTGTTTGATAACAGCGCGCATGCGTTCTTCTAACGCGGCTTCGCTATAGTAAAAAGCATCAAAGACAAACCGGCGGGTCACACAGACCCCTACACAAAATCGGAGAAACACAATGCGCAGCAACGCCTACCAGCAGATGGTTCGTGACTTTATGGTGATGGCCGACACACTCAACCGACGAGCAGCCTACGACTATGTCCGCAACGGCGGACACGCCGGGGCTCCTGAGCAGCCCACACGCCATCTTCCGATCGATGTCTACGCCACAGACGAGGCCTTCGTGGTCAACGCCTATCTTCCTGGCGTCAGCCCGGAAAACGTCGAGATTGTCTTCGAGGAGGAAGCGCTGACGATTCGCGGTGGGTTTGCACCGCTGCCAGAAGAGGCCCGTCTGATCCGGGGTGAACTTTTTCATGGCCGTTTCGAGCGCCGGGTCACCTTCCAGGTGCCGGTCGACGCCGACAACATTGCGGCGGACTACAACAACGGCCTGCTGACCCTGCGGGTGCCCAAGGCAGAGGCGATCAAGCCCAAGCAGATCAAGGTGCAGGTGCGTTGAGCTGCGGCGGAGCGTGCACTGCATGGCAGGTGGGGGCCTCCCCCACCTGCCCAATTTCGAAACCGGTCAGAGCAGCAGCTGTTCCAGCCGCTCGACATAGCCTGCCAGCACGGCAAACGCAGCGTCGACCGGCTCTGGCGAGCACAGGTCCACCCCTGCCTGCCGCAGCGCGTCGAGTGGGTAGCGGGAACCGCCCGCCCGCAGAAAATCCAGATAGCGATCCACAGCCCCTGGCTCCCCAGAAAGCACCCCTCGAGCCAACGCATGGGCGCCGGCAATCCCTGTAGCGTACTGATACACATAAAAATTGGCGTAAAGGTGGGTGGAGAACTGTGCCCAGGTATTGCCTGTTCGAGCCCGATCCACCACGAGCTCGGTGCCATAGCCTTCCACAAACAGATCGGCCATCAAGTCGTTGAGCACAGCGGCGGTCAGCGGTTCTCCCCGCTCGGCGCGTTCGTGCAGTTCGAGTTCAAAACGGGCCAGCGTCGGCATGAGGAAAAAATAGCGGTGGAAGTTGCTCATGGCTTCTTCGATCAGTGCGATCTGGAAGGCCCGTTCGGGTTGGGTACGCAAAAGATAGTCGCGCACCATGGCCTGGTTGAAATTGGAGGCGACCTCGGCCGCAAAGAGGGTGTAGCGGGCGTAGATGACAGGCTGGGCACGCCAGCTGTAAAAGGAATGCAGCGAATGGCCCAGCTCGTGTGCCAACGTGCTCATGCTGAAGAGGTCGTCGGTGTAGCTCATCATAATGAAGGGATGTGTGCCCGGTCCGCCGTAGGAGAAGGCGCCCAGCTGTTTTCCCTTGTTCGGGTAGACGTCGATCCAGCGTTCGGTGAGCGCGCCGCGGCGCAGCACATTCACATATTCTTCGCCCAGCGGCGCCAACCCAGCGCAGATCCAGTCGACCGCCTGTGTGTAGGGAACCTGGAGCGGGTCTGCGACCAGGGGGGCCTTGATGTCATATTCGCGCAGCGTATCGACCCCCAGCACCCGGCGTCGCAGCCGCCAGTAGCGGTGCCAGGTCGGCAGGTTGCGGCGAAACGTTGCGATCAGATTGTGAAAAACGGCTGCCGGGATGTTGGGCGGGGTCAGCGCTGCCTCCAGCGAGGAGGTGTAGCGGCGTGCCCGGGCCAGAAAGACATCTTGTTTGACTCCAGCCGCCAGCGCGTTGGCCAGCGTGTTGTGGACGGCGATGTGTGCATCGGCGTAGCTCTCCCACGCCGTCCGTCGCACAGTGCGGTCGGTGTGGGTCAGCAGCGGGCCCAGCGTGCCGTGCGTGACCTCGCGGCGCTCGCTGCCCTCTTCGTTGTGGGCCATGGCAAAGGTCAGCTCGCTGTTGGTCAGGATGCCGTGGGTGTTTGCGGCGGTCTCGAAGGGGTCTTCGACCTGGCCGAGCAACTCTTCCACCTCCGCCGAACGCACATGTGGGGAGACCCGCTCCAGGTTGTCCAGATAGTGGCCATAGCGTGCCAGGCGGGGGTGGTTTTGCTGCCAGAGACGCAGCGTGTCCAGCCCGATCGCCATCAGCTCGGGCTCGGCAAAGGCGGTGGCAGCCTGCACGGTGGCCGCCAGGGTTGTCGCCTGCGCCTTGCGCGCTGCCGCTGCCGGGTTGTGGGTGTCGGTGCTGTAGTCAAGCACGGCATACATCACCACCTGCTGCATCTCCTTGAGGAGCGCCTGCCAATGCTCGAGCCAGTCGGCCAGCTTTTCTGCGTCCTCGCCAAGGTGCCCCTGGAAGCGTCGGGTCTCTGTGAGGCGCGCGTTCACCCCGGCCAGGCTGGCTTCCCAGCTGGCCGGGGTCGGGAAGATGCTGGCCAGATCCCAGGTGAATTCGACCGGAATTTCGGCACGGGTCGGAAGAGTGGTTGTCGTCATACGGATGTCCATTCTGATATGCGGCGGAAAAATGCAGATGGGGTCTGGTCACCGTTGCTGGCCATCGAGCCAGAGCAAGACAATCAGGGCCACCTCAGCCACTTTGTCGACATACGCCAGCGGCGAACGTGTCCCGATCAACAGCCAGGCGATCACAGTGACGGCGGTGTAGGCGATCAGCACCCAGCGTACAGCGGCGCGGGAGGGGGTCAGGGACGCCATCGGAACAGAGAAGAGGAAAAGCAAGACCAGATAGCCCAGGCCGTTGAGCAAAAAGATCAGGCCGCCTGAATCCAGAAACCCGAGGCTCAGCCAGATATGGATCGCTGCGGTCAAGACGGTGAGTACGACCACTCCCCCCTGCAACAGGCCAGAGATACGATTCGTCGTTGGGTTCATCTAGTCTCTTCCTTTGCGTTGTTTCAGCAGGTCTTTTTCCACGGTCTTTCATTTTATTGTACACCCAGCCTCCATGCAAACCGGATCGGAGGGTCCGATTGGGACGGTTTTCTCCAGCCTGTTGTCAAGTTGAACGGTTGTGGTTCTCTGGCGTAGACTATGCAGCGGAGGGTTGTTGGACAACAACGGCTGCCATGCGCTGTGGCGGTCTGCTGGCTGAAAAGAACAGGAGATGCGATGCACCAAGGAAGCGAAACGGCGCTCCCGGCGACCTCGTCGGCTGGGGAGTTGTGGCGGGGCAGTTGGGTAATTTTTACCAAACACATGCACAAATTTGTCCGGAACGGCCAGGAAGTGGGGGGCACGTTGGCTGCTCCCCTGTTGTTGGCAGCCACCTTTGGTCTGGGAATGGAGCGGCTGGTCATGCCCGATGCGATCGCTGGCCTGACCTACCCCTCCTTTCTCTTGCCGGGCATCGTTGCGTTTACGGCGCTCAGCGGTGCGATCAACGCGGGCATGACGATTCTGGAGGAGAAGATCAAGGGTCTGTTGAAGGAATACATGGTGGCTCCGATCCCGCGTGTGAGCATTCTGCTGGCGGCCACGGGCAGCGGGCTGGTCAAGACGCTGGTGCAGTCTCTGCTGATGGTGCTGGCCGCCATGCTTTTTGGCGCTCGCCTGCAGACGTCGCCGCTCGGGGTGGTCATCGCCCTGCTGGTGCTTTCTGCCTACGTCGTTGCTGGGGTCGGTTTTGCGAATGCCATGGCGCTGCGCAGCCGGTCGATCGGCGGTTATCATATCGTGCTTTTTTTGGTCAACATCCCCCTGCTTTTTCTGAGCTCGGCGCTCTATCCATTGGAGACCCTGCCGGCCTGGATGTGGGGAATCGCCCTGTGCAATCCGACCACCTATGCGGTGGAAGGGATGCGGGCAGCGTTGTTGGGCCGCAGCGAGATCCCGCTCTGGGTCTGTCTGGCTTTTCTTGGCGGGGCGGCGTGGTTCTTTACTGGGTGGAGTGCGCGGACATTCCGGCACAAGGCGGCCTGAATGGAAGAGACCATCAAGCTCGAACAATTTCTCAAGCTGGCTCGTGTTGTGGGGAGCGGCGGCCAGGCCAAACAGCGGATTCAGGGGGGGGAGGTGCGGGTCAACGGACAGGTTGAAACTCGCCGGGGCCGCCAGCTGCGTCCTGGGGACCAGGTCGAGGTGGACGGAGAACTGCTGGTCGTGATGAGCGACCAGGAGCCGCCTGGGTAAAGCCAGCCTCCACTTTTTCACGGTCTTGCCCTACCTGTACTCTGCTGTGGTAGAATAGTGGCTATGGCAAAACAATACTACGGCGGACAAGCCGTCATCGAAGGGGTCATGATGCGGGGGCGCAAAAGCATGGCAGTGGCTGTGCGCAACCCGCAGGGGCAGATCGAACTGCACAAAGAAACGCTGACCGCCAAGATCTACACCAGCAGCTGGGGGCAGTGGCCGTTCGTGCGTGGGCTGGGGATGTTGTGGGACGCGCTCGGGTTGGGCATTCGGGCCCTTTTTTGGAGTGGGGAGGTGGCTGCGCGCGAGGAGGAAGGAAAGCCGATCGAATTCACCGGCCCTGTGGCCTGGAGCACGATAGCGGTCAGCCTTTCTTTTGCGATCGGGCTATTTTTTCTGTTGCCAACCTTTGCTGCCCGTCTGTTGGCCACCTACGTCAACGACGACCCGTTGGTGGACGCCTTTTTTGAGGGGGCGATCCGGCTGCTCGTCTTTGTGCTTTATCTTTGGGCCATCGGCCAGTTCAACGACATCCGGCGGGTTTTTGGCTATCACGGCGCCGAACACAAGACCATCAACGCCTACGAAGCCAACGCGCCGCTGACCGTCGCTGAAGTTCAAAAGTTCAGCGTGCAGCACACCCGGTGCGGCACGAGTTTTCTGCTCTATGTCCTTGTGATCAGCATTGTGTTGTTTGCTCCGCTGACTTTTTCGGAAGTCGAGCCAGGCTGGCTGGCGTTGTTGTTGCGGTTTGTGACCCGGCTGGCGCTGGTGCCGGTGGTGGCAGCCATCGCCTATGAAATCATCCGCTTCAGTGCGGCGCATGACCGCAACCCGCTCATGCGCATGCTCATCACACCGGGCTTGTGGCTGCAGAAGCTGACCACGCGAGAGCCCGACGACCGGATGGTGGAGTGTGCCATTGCTGCCTTGCAGCCTGTGCTGGCAGCAGATGGGCGGGCCCCTGGCACGCCACAGCGCGGTTCGGGGAGGCTTCCCGGCAAGGTCCTGGCGGTGCCGTGCAGGGTGTTGCCCGCACACTCTTCCGAGTTAGGCATTCCCTGCCGCTCTTGATATGATTAGAAAAAATTTACAATTCTCTGGGTCGGTTGTGAATCGGTGTCGCTGACGGGACACTGCGACTGACTTTGGAGCGGTGAATGAAAGGGGCTGCTGATGGCTGCGCAGGATTATTTTGGTGCCAGGGATACTTTTGAGACAGGCAGCGGCCAGGCTGTCCTGTATCGTCTAGCTGCCCTGGAGCGGCGGGGCTTTTCGATCCGTCGGCTGCCGTTTTCGATCCGTGTTCTGCTCGAAGCTGCGCTGCGTCAGGCAGACGGCTTTGAAATCACCCCAGAGGCGGTCGAGACGATTGCGGGCTGGGGACCTGCGACGGCGGGCAAGGTGGAGATCCCCTTCAAACCGGCGCGTGTGATCCTGCAGGACTTCACCGGCGTTCCCAGCATCGTCGATCTGGCGGCACTGCGCAGTGCCATGGCCCGCATGGGGGGGGACCCCAAGAAGGTCAACCCGCTGGTGCCGGTCGACCTGGTCGTCGACCACTCGGTGCAGGTGGACCAGTTTGGCAGCGTGCTGGCGTTTGCCTACAACGCCCAACTTGAATTCGAGCGCAACCGTGAACGGTATGAATTTTTGAAGTGGGGCCAGGAGGCCTTCGACAATTTTCGTGTCGTCCCCCCCGCCACTGGGATCGTCCATCAGGTCAATCTGGAGTACCTGGCCAGCGTGGTGCTCACCCACGCCGAAGGGGGGGTGGCCTACCCGGACTCGCTGGTGGGCACCGACAGCCATACGACGATGATCAACGGGCTGGGGGTGCTCGGCTGGGGTGTGGGCGGCATCGAAGCTGAGGCCGTCATGCTTGGCCAGCCGATCTACATGTTGATGCCCGAGGTGGTCGGCTTCAAGCTGACCGGCGAGCTGCTGGAGGGAACGACCGCGACCGATCTGGTGCTGCGTGTCACCGAGCTGTTGCGCAAAAAAGGGGTGGTCGGCAAGTTTGTCGAGTTTTATGGGCCGGGCATGAGCCGGCTGAGCCTGGCCGACCGCGCCACGATCGCCAACATGGCCCCCGAATATGGGGCCACGACCGGCTTCTTTCCGGTCGACGAAGAGACGCTGCGGTACCTGGCCAGCACCGGACGCAGCCCGGAGCTGGTCGAACGGGTGGCCCGCTACTGCAAGGAGCAGGGGCTCTTCCACACGGCGGAGACGCCTGACCCGGAGTTTTCCGACTTTCTCGAGCTCGACATGGGCACAGTCAAACCGGCGCTGGCAGGCCCCAAACGTCCCCAGGACCGCATCGACCTGGACAAGATGAAGCAGAGCTGGCGTGCGGCGCTGACCGCACCGATTGGCCCGCGCGGGTATGCGCTGGAAGAACGCGAGTTGGAGAGACAGGTTCCGGTGCATTTTGCCGGCCGCGAGTTTGCGCTCAAACATGGCGACGTGGTGATCGCAGCGATCACCTCCTGCACCAACACCAGCAACCCCAGCGTCATGGTCGGGGCCGGGCTGCTGGCCAAGAAGGCGGTCGAGCGCGGGCTGGATGTCAAACCGTGGGTCAAGTCCAGCATGGCCCCTGGTTCGCAGGTGGTCACCCGCTACCTCGACGCGGCCGGGCTG
>JAPLGY010000071.1 GCA_026389955.1 Caldilinea sp.
CGATATCAGGGGCACGCCGACAAGATTGCCGACGAATTGGAGAAGACCGCACGCAAAGGGGCTGTCAACGCAGAGCAACTCAACACGGCGGCAGGCGATTTTCGTACCCACCATCAGCGTATGCACTACCTCGAAATGCGCAAAAAAGAATGGCCCATCGGCAGGGGTATGGTCGAAAGCGGCGCAAAGCAATTCAAGGCTCGCTTCTCCGGTCCTGGCATGCGCTGGTCCCGGCAAGACGCCGAAAACCTGCTGCCAGTTCGTGCCGCCGTCCTTAGTGGACGCTTTGACCAGATGGGGGACGCTGCCAAAAACCTGCCCTCCTCGTGAAGTAGACCCGCCGGCCACCCGCATTTTGTCCCCTCCCACGCCATCATGTATAATTTTAAGGTTTAACAGCTCTCTGTAAAGTTGCCCGACAACAAGGAGAATCCACCCCATGCTTGCAGGAATTTTGCAGCCATTCCAGCCCCAGATCGACCGTTCCCGCATGATCGATCTGCTAAGGAAGCAACCGAGCCATCCTGAAGAGCTCCAGACCCTGATCCAGCAGGAAGACCGCTGGAACCGGGATCTGCTGATCACGGTGTTCAGCGTGACAACCGCTGCCATCCATTTCTACTACGGAGGCACCGTTTTTGTATTGGATGGCGCAGGCTTTCTGGTTTTTCTGGCCGCGCGCTATTTTCTACCACAGCGCGAGTCGTACCAACGCTATGTGCGCGACGGCTCCATGCTCTACGCCGCACTCAACATCATCCCCTACTTCGCCAAATATGGGCTGTACGACGGCTTCGAAAATCCGATCGGCATGGTTGCCAAACTGTCTGAACTGGGTTTGATCTATGTGCAGTGGCGAGAAGGTCAGACAGCACAGACGCTTTCCAGCCTGCTCACACCCGCCCAAGGCACACCTGACCCAGCTGGCCGATGATCACCTCGACGACTTTGCAAAAAACGCGACAACAGCCACCCACAACTTTCCCCACCCCGCCGCGCCCGCCGACACCGCATCCCTTTTCTTTGGGCTGGCTGCTGCCTGCACCTCAAAAACGACGCCCCCAACGACTGATCCACTGCCTGACCGAATCTAAAAACTCCAAAAACGATGACATCTCCAGTCGATCAGAGCCAGCCCGGCAGGCAGACCGGCAGCTGATGCTGTCCGCAGGGCTGCTGGCTGTTACCAGCCTGGGAACCCTACCAGCACTGTCGCTCCTCAACCTGGCTGCACTGCCCGGCATCTTGTACCTGAACGTGCCCTTTGTTCGTCAGGCCTGGCAGGAAATCGTCCACGAGCGGCGTGTGGGCATCAGCCTGATCGACGGAATCATCGGGTTTGTCAACGTGGCGCTGGGCTATTATTGGGTCGAATGTCTCTTTCTTACCATTTTTGCGTTCAACCAAAAGTACCTGCTCAAAACGCGCAGCCAGTCCATCGCCGACCTGATCGATGTGTTCGGCGACCAGCCAATGTCAGTCACCCTTCTGGTTGAAGGGCGTGAAGTCAGACGACCGTTCGCCGAGTTGCAGGTGGGCGACCAGGTGGTTGTCCAGACAGGTGCCCTTGTCCCCGTAGACGGCCGGGTGGTCGATGGGTTTGCCCTGGTCGACCAACACAAATTGACCGGGGAAGCACAGCCTGTCGAGAGGCTCCCCGGCAGCCAGGTGCTGGCCAATACAGTGCTGCTGGCCGGCCGTCTCACCATCGTCGTCGAACAGGCCGGCAGTGCCACGGTCGCAGCCCAGATTGGGCAGATTCTGCAAAAAACCGCCGACCACAAGACGGCCCTGCAATCCAAAGGGGAAACACTTGCCGATCAGAGTGCACTGCCCGTTCTGGGGCTGAGCGCCTTCACGCTGCTGATCCTGGGCCCAGCCAGTGCAGGTGCCATCCTGTTTTCTTCCTTCGGCTATCTGATGCGGCTCCTCTCTCCCTTCAGCGTGCTGAATTTTCTGCAGATCGCTGCACGGGAAGGGATTCTGGTCAAAGATGGGCGAGCGCTGGAGACACTGCCACGGGTAGATACAGTGATCTTCGACAAAACCGGCACCCTGACGCTGGAAACGCTGACCGTGGTGCGCTGCCATCGCGTGTGGCCCGCTCTCTCCGAAGACGAGCTGCTGGCGCTGGCAGCTACCGTCGAACAAAACCAGGAACACCCAATCGCCCGAGCGTTGTGCAGCACTGCCCACCAACGCCAGCTTGCCCTGCCCGCCACCGACGCGGTGCATTACACTGTCGGACTTGGCATTCAGGCCCGCCTCGGTGACCAGCTCGTCCAGGTCGGCAGCGAACGCTATCTAGAGACGATCGGCGTGGCGTTGCCCGACAGCCTGCGCGCCACAGCCCAGGCCTGCCACAGCGCTGGAGGTACACTCGTCTACGTCGTCGTCGACCATGCGCTCTGCGGAGCTGTCGAACTGTGCCCTACCTTGCGTCCAGAAGCCGCTCAAGTCGTCGCTCAGCTGCAACAAAATAAGCTGGACGTACAAATTTTGTCTGGCGACCACGAAGAGCCTACCCGACGGCTGGCCCAGATGCTTGGCATCACAACCTTCCACGCCACCGTGCTGCCCCAGGACAAGGCCGCTGTGATCGCCGAGCTGCGCCGTCAAGGACGCACGGTCTGTTTTGTCGGAGACGGCCTCAACGACGCCCTGGCTTTGCGCGAGGCAGACGTAGCCATCTCGCTGCACGGTGCATCCAGCGTCGCCCGTGACCTCGCACAGGTGATGCTCATGCACCAGCAGTTGGGCCAGCTGCCACGACTCTTCACCCTTGCTCACCAGTTGGAACAAAACCAGCACACCAATCTGCTGATTTCACTGCTCCCGGGGATGTTGTGTCTCCCCGGGGTCTATCTGCTCAATTTTGGGGTGCTGGCCGCCGGCCTGCTCTCGAACCTCAGCCTGCTCGTCGGGCTGGCCAATGTGGCGCTCCCGCTGGCAGCATACCGTCGCCAGATTGCTGCAAAGCCCCCCACCCACAGCCAACCGTATACCGCTGAACGCATCGGATGAACGCATCGGAACCACCATGTACGAACAGATTGCCCAAGAGTACCAAAGGCTCGTCCGCGACCCGAACTCTCCCCTCTGCCGGGCAGAAGCCTACACCTTCCAACAGCAGATCGGTCCCCTGGACGGGCTGAGGGTGCTCGACCTGGGCTGCGGGGAAGGTTTCTACACGCGGCAGCTCCAACAACGCGGGGCAGCTGCAGTGGTCGGGGTCGACCAATCGTCGTCCATGATTGCCCTGGCCCGGGAGGCAGAAGCGAAACAGCCCTCTGGAATTCAGTACCATCTGGCCGATGTGTGCACGCTCGAACCACTCGGCCAGTTTGACCTGGTGGTCTCTTTTTTTATGCTCAACCATGCCCGAAATTACACCGAACTGGCAGCAATGTGCCGCGGGATCGCCAGCCATCTCAAAGAGGGTGGACGTTTTTTTGGCTTTAACCACAACCTGGAACTGCCTCCTGCGGTCTACCCTCTCCTTCAACAGTATGGACGAACCCACAGCGCACCCAACCCGCTGTGTGAAGGAGACCCAATCACAGTTTCATATGGAGACGCAACAGGCTGCAGCTTTGTCGACTACTATCTGAGCCGCGCCACGTACAAGGCAGCCTTCCAGGCGGCCGGACTGGAAGCGTTGCAGTGGCGCCAACCCGAAGTCGACCCGGCCGATCAGGCCCGCGAAGGAGAGACTTTCTGGCAAACCTTCCTGGCCTACCCCTCTTTTGTCATCATCGAAGCCTCGCGACAGCACGCACAGATCCCGTAAAATTCAAGCAAATGGCTCTGGATGCAAAACCCAAAGCGATCCTCCAACTCCCGCTCCATACTTTCGACGACACATTCGTCGAAATCGATCACACGGCCACAGCCCGAACAGACAAGGTGGTGATGCCCACCTTCTGCACGGATGTACGTCGGCCCGCTGTCGCCGACGTAGATCGGGCGGACCATGCCGAGGGTAGTCAACAGTTCAAGCGTGCGATAGACGGTCGCCCGCCCGGTCTGGGGGTGAATGCGCTGGGCCTGCACCAGGATCTCGTTGGGGTTGAGATGTTCGCTCTCCCGCTGGATGACTTCCAACACCGCCAGACGCGGAGGAGTGATTTTGTAGCCGGCCTTGCGCAGCCGATTGACCAGTTCGCTTGTCATACAAGAACTATACCACAA
>JAPLGY010000559.1 GCA_026389955.1 Caldilinea sp.
ATCAGCCCCACAACCGTCGGTGTCACTGCAATCGGAAGCACCAGCAGCACACGCAGCAAAAAAGAGAGAGGCCGCCAACGAATGCTGTCAATGAAAAGCGCAATTGAAATGCCAAAAACAATTTGCAGCGGCACTGTCAGCAGAAAAAACTGGCCTGTGCGCAGCAAGGATTCCCAAAACAATGGGTCGTTGAAGACGGTGATGTAATTTTGCAGGCCAACATAGCCGGTTCCCAAGTACTGTTTGGTGAGCTGATACTGGCGAAAGCTGATGTTGACCGCAAAAAGCAGCGGATAGATCCCAATGGCCAGCAACACAATGATGGCCGGGGCGATCAGGGAAAAAGCAGGCCAGTTGACTCTGAACTTGTGTCGCACATCGTCTCACTTTCCGGCTCGCAACGCAAGAGCCTACTGCCGCACAGGCAGGCAACATGCCTGCCTGTGCGCTTGCAGATAAAAAATCTATTGCAGTTTGGGACGATCTCCGGAGTAATAGCCGGCTTCCTCCAGAATGGCGCGGATCTGGTCGTTCAACCGCTGCGCCCCCTCCTCTACCGAGATGCTGCCCAGCATCATTTCGGTGCCGGTTTGGGCAATCAACTCAGAGATTGCAGGCCACTCTGGAAAGCGTGGGCGGAAGACTGGATTGCCATACTCTTTCCAGGAGACCACCAATGGTTCAAAGTAGGGGTACTGCGCCTGGAGTTCGGGGTCTTCATACGCACTCATGCGGCCTGAAACCCCCCCTGCACGAATATAGTCCTTCGACTTGGCTTCGGAGGTCACCCATTGAATAAAGAGCCAGGTCGCAGCCTGTTTCTCTGGGGAGCTGTTGGCGCTGACACCCAATGAAAACCCGCCCAGAGCCGGACGCGAGCCGGCTGGGCCCGCAGGCTCGACCGCATAGTCGATACAATCGACAATTTTGGAGGTTTCTGGGTCGGTAAAGTAGGCGTTGAAAGCGCTCCATTCGGTGATCATGGCCACGTTGCCCTGCGCCAGCCCTTGCACGGTTTCGTCATGATCCCATTCGACAATGTCTGGCGGCATGTACTTCATCAGCTCCTGGCGGAAGTTCAGCCCGGCCAACGACTCCTTAGCCATCAGATTGGGTTCGAAGTTTTCATCCAGCAGCGAACCGCCAAAAGGCCAGATCACGCGCATGAACGAATCGGCGGATTGTGTTTCGCCGCGGCGGGACTGCAACGCATAGGCGTACTTGCCATCCTGGGTCAACGCCGGCCCATACACCTCCATCAGCTCCTGATAGGTCGCCGGCGGACCATCAAACCCAGCCTCTTCCAACATGCATCGGTTGTAGAAGAGGACGCCTGAATAGTTGTCAAAAGGCAGGCCGTAAACAACCTGGTCCCAGGTGCCGAACGATTCAAGCAAAATCGGGAAAAAGCCGGCCAGATTGAGCGCCGGGTCATTGTAAAACCGCTCCAGCGGCACCGCCCAGCCAGAAGCCGCAAATTCACCGATCCAGACGACATCGATCAGGATACAGTCGTAGTTGCCGGTCATCCCGGTGAAATCAAGCACCTGCTTTTCTCGACTGTTCTCGTAGGGCATGATTTCCCAGTTGACATCGATGCCTGTCGCCGCCTCAAACTCTGGGATCAGTTCGATGGCAGCTCGATAGCCCGGCCGATCCAAAAAAACACAGTTGATTGTGGTGCCGGCATAGGGTGCCGCAGCCTGCTCCAGAGACCACTCGCCTCCTGCTGCCGCCGGTGCCGCCGCCGGTGCCGCTGCCGGCGCCGCTGCCGGCGCACACGCCGAGAAGAGAAGAGCTGTCATCAGCAGTGTGCTCATCAAAATGCCGAAACGTCGCCAAGATGGTGTTTGCATGCAAGTTTCCTTTCGTAACGGATGTTGACAGAATAAGAGTGTTGGCACAAGTGACCAGCTACATCAAAAACAACGCGCCTTTCCCAATCCCCATCTTACAAGCACATCCTCCAACCAAAGAGACCGCCGAGCGCTTATTCTCAGAGGACTTTTCGTGCACATTTGTGCTTTTTGATGAGTATATGTGCATGGTACCATTGTCGTGGTGGATTGTCAAGCAGCTTTTGCTTTCAGGAATTCCAAACATGAAAATTCTGGCATCAGGGAACGGTGTGACAGAGAGGAGTGGGGGGGCTGGCAGCGGGTTCCTGCCCCTCAACGTCGGTGAACCTGCTGCAGCAGGTCAGCGACGATGGTTTCTGCTGGGGCCGGCAGCAGATCGTCCTGGAAGCCGAGGATGCTGGCCAGCGGCATGTCCTGCAGGAAACCAGCCACATCCATGCCGTTCCCGGCTTTTTCTTCGCTGCTCCCGTTGAGGGCTGCTCTCATCTGCTGTGTGATCTGATGAATGAGGGGGGCAGCGACGGCCTGGCCGCGAGGGTCTGCCAGCCACTCGCGCACGGCAGGGTGGTAAAAAGCAAAGGCTCGGAAATCCAGCTCGATCGAGACGGTGCGGCTTTCGCCGGGTTGCAGGAAGACTTTGGCGAACCCTTTGAGTTCTTTGACCGGGCGGGTCAGGGAACAGTGTCGATCTCGCACATACAGCTGCACGGTTTCGCTGCCGGCCAGCAAGCCAGTGTTGGTCACGTCGATCGAGACGGTGACGCCGTCGAGGTCACGGAAGGGGGTGGCCGAGACGCTGGGGTGGCTGTAGGCAAAGGTTGTGTAGCTCAGCCCATGTCCGAAGGGGAAGAGAACTGGGGCTTGGCGGGCATCGTAGAAACGGTAGCCGATGAAGAGCCCTTCTCCGTAGCGGACCTGGCCGTTTTCTCCGGGGTAGTTGAGCGCGGCCGGGGTATCGACCAGCCGCAGGGGGAAGCTTTCCGCCAGCTT
>JAPLGY010000409.1 GCA_026389955.1 Caldilinea sp.
AGCTCTACGTGGGCCCGCAGTTCAACTGGCGCGGCAAACGCCGGCTCGAAGCGGCGGGGATCACCGCAGTTGTCAACCTGCGCACCGAGTTCGACGACGCAGCTCACGGTCTGGCCTTTCCGCGCTACTGTTATTTGCCGACGGTCGACGACGATTCACCCAGCAGCGCCCATTTTCAACAGGGTGTCGAGTTTATTCGTGCTGTAGTCGAAGAGGGCGGCAAGGTCTATGTCCACTGCAAAGCCGGGATCGGGCGTGCACCCACCCTTGCCGCCGCCTATCTGGTGGCCAGCGGCTATTCGCTGGACGCAGCCTTGACCTTGATTCGACAGGCACGCCCTTTT
This sequence comes from Caldilinea sp., assembly GCA_026389955.1. Next base: position 345 of record JAPLGY010000409.1, read on the forward strand.
ATTGCGATGACGCCCTCCCAGTGGCAGGCCTTGCGTTCCTACGCAGGACAGTTTACTGATTTGCAAGGTCTTGGGTTCAGGCGGGGGGCTTCAGAGGAAGACGGCGCAGCGGGCCGATCGGCAGCGCACGCATAACCAGCGCCATCTCCTCGCCCCGAAAAGCACCGGCGACTGGCAGCACCGCCACATAGACCAGGAGCCCAGCAGGCAGTGCCAGCAGCAGCGAGAACTCTGCACGCTGGAGCAGCCAGATTGTGCACCCCATCGCTGCAACAGCCAGCAGCGGCGGGCCAAAGACCCTGCCCCACGGCACTGTGCCGACAGACCGGCGCACTATCCAGTAAAAGGGAAAGAGCAGGCTGAACTCGCTCAGAATCGTGGCCGTCGCCGCTCCTATATAGCCCAGTCTGGGAATCAGCAGCAGATTGCCGACGATGTTGAAGAGCACCCCGAACACAAAGGCGCGTGTCAGCACCTGCTGCTGATTGGCTGCAATCAACACATACTGGGTCACACTGTTGACAAAACCGATCGGAATGCTCCAGACAATCGCCTGAAAAGCGACGTCCGCCCCGCCCATGTACGAAATGCTCCGCCCGAAAATCTGGAACTCCCCCGGGATGTTCAAGTATTGCGCTCCACCTACCAGATAGACGAGGGGGGTGGCCAGAAACGTGACCGCCATCGCCACCGGCAGGCTGAGCAGCGTCAACAGCCGCAGGCTGAGCACATAGGAGCGCAGCAGGTTGTTGCGCTCGCTGCGCGCAAAACGGCTCATCAACGGAAAAATTGCCATCGTGAACATGCTGGGAATGATGTTCAGCCCATCCAGGTATTTCAGCCCGATGCTGTAAAGCCCGACCGCAGCAGAGCCAGCCAGCGGACGCAAAATCCACACGTCGATCCGCCAGAAAATGGTGGCCAACAGGTGGTTGATCATCAGGGGGCCGCTGTAGGCCAGCATCCACCGCTGCAACGCTCCGTCCCACTGCCAGTGCGGACGCAGCAGCTTCGCACGCAGCAAGGCATACAGCCAGACAACCTGCAGCAAATTGACCGCCAGCGCCACTGCGGCCAGCCCGATGTAGCCCCAGTCGAGCAGCAGCACCAGCGCCCCCAACGCCACCTTGAGCAGGGCCACCGCATTGGTCAGCCCCGCCGGGTATTCCATCTTCTCAAACGCCATAAACAGGCTGCTCAGGGCATCTGCATAGTTGGCAAAAAGCATCGCCGCCGCCAGCAGCAGCAGCGCCTGGATCTCCTGCGCATGGATCGACTGTAAATCAGGCCAGACAACACCGACCGCCCAGTAGCCGGAGACCACCAGCCCCATCAAGGGCAGGCTGAAGACCCAGAGCAGTGTGCGCAGCGCCAGAACATTGGTGAGATACCGGCTGGCCTGGTTTTTGTCTGCGGCCACATCGCGCGTCAGCAAGGTGCCCAACCCGTAACGGCTGACGATCTCAAAGAACCCGTAAATGGCCACGACAAAGTACCACTCCCCGGTCCCGGCAGGCCCCAGCAGACGTACGTACAGCAGGGCAAAGGCAAAGTCGACTGCCTTGTTGAAAAGGCTCAACCCCATCGGCACCAGCGAATTTTTGGCCACACGTTTGACGTCATGCACCTCGATCTCGGGCCGGTAGTAGCGCCCCCAAATCCAGAAGAGCAGCAGCATCAAAACCGTCATCCCGGCCAAAAAGCTCGTATACAGCCCCAGTTTGAAACTCATCGGGCTGTAGACGAAGCGGACCGTCCACTGCCCGTCCTGTGCCAGGTAGACGGCCCGGAAAGCGCTGTTGGCGCGCTGGATGGGCAGTTCGACTTCCTGGTTTTCATCGCCGCCAAAGGGACGCAGATAGGCCTTCCACCCCGGAAAGTAGGCGTCGGTGAGCAACAGCCAGCCCCGGTCGCTCAAATTGACGTCGACAAAGACTTCGTTGGCTGTGTAGCGGCTGATCTGCGCCGCGCGCAGCGCCGGGCTGGCAGGCAGCAGGCCGTTCGGGTCTGCGGGTGGCTCCTCGAGAAAAAGCTGGCTGCGCAGATCCGTGCGGGTCAGCGGCTGCTCCGCTGCTGGCACGACGCTGGCCGCAGGAAGGATCAGCGCCCGCGGGAATGCTTCCAGATTTTCGTAGACGCGCACGCTGTCGTCCTGGTAGATCTCTGCCCAGCCCGGGTTGGGGACAGCATGTTCGGTGATCAGGTATTGGATGTTGAGCAGGTCCAGCAGCGGGTTGTCGAGCGCCGCGTAGACGTCGCCGCCCGGCTGCGCGTAGATCGGCGCGATCCGGTTGTAGAGCAGTTCGTTGGCCTGTGGCTGGATGCGGTTCATGAAGTCCACATACTGGCGCAGAATGACCGAATCGTAGCCGCGCACGTCGTGCCAGCCATAGTACATTCCCATGTTGGCGTTGAACGTTTTTTCACCCGGCGCATTGAAGGTCGTGAAACGCCAGGGCGTGTTGCGGGTTGCCTCGCGTTCGTTGAGAAAATCGACGACTGCCGGTTTCCCCGCCGGTTTCCAAGGAGCCAATGCCGGGTCGCTCGCCGGGTTGAAGGTGCCGTGCGCGACAAAGAGGTCGACACACACCAATGCCACCAAGGCGGGGCCCAGCCAGCGTGTCCCTGGCCAGCGCATCCCTGCCCCCACCAGCAGCCCGGCCAGCAGTGCAGCCAGCCCACCGTGCACCAGATTGGCCGCCTGATAGCTCCAAAACATTCGACCACTGGCAAAGGCCCTCTGTGCCAGATCGCTGCCGTCGACGATGCGCTGGCCCAACGCGATGAACGGGCCGGGGAGCAGGAGGCTGGCCAGCACCAGGCCGATCATGCTCCCGCCGACCAGCAGGGCCAGCAGGGCCAGCGACTGTACTGCACGTCGAACCGGACGTTGCAAGCCTCCGGAGGAGGCGTACCCCAACAGATGCTGGGCGCCCACTGCGCCCAGCACGGCCATGCTCAGCGTAAAGGGAAAGACCCAACGAAACGGGCTGTGCAGCTGGTTCCAGCCGGGCAGCCCATAAAAGAGCAGCGCGTAAAGCGGCGTGCCAAAAGCAAAAAGCAGCGAGACGACCGCCAGCGCTGCAAAAAAGCCGGGGATCCCGCTCCCTGGCAGGGTCGGCGGGCGGTCACGTCGCCAAAGAGCGTTGGCTGCTGCCAGGACAGCTGTTCCAGCCAGCAGCCAGGTCACCACCCCCACGTAGCTGCCCCCTTCGACATAGTTTTTGATGCCCCAGAAGATGACAGGGGCAGGCTCGCCCAGCGCATTGGTCGTCGCCGGCTGCCAGAGACGCTCCCAGAGGTCAAACCAGCCATGATGGCTGGGATTGCCGAACAGATTGGGCAGCGCGAAGGTGAGGAGATGGCGGCTGGGCCAGGCCCAGCCGGTGACCTGCTGCAGCGTTGCATTGCCTTCACGAAAGTTGTGCGGCAGCAGTTCGACCAGCGGGATCAACTGGGCTGCGCCGACAGCTACGCCGAGCAGTGCCAGGGTCGCCAGCCAGCCGGCCAGCCGCAGCGTGCAGGCCAGGGCCGGCCAGAAGGCAGAACCTGCCCGCAGGCGCCGATAGGCGGCAACCAGCCGCACCCCGCTGAAGGCCCCAGCGACCAACAACGTGTAGTAGATCAGCTCTGGGTGCCCTGCCAGGACCACCAGCCCGACTACCGCTGCGCCGGCAGCAACGTACGGGATCGGGAGAAAGCTGCGCACCCCCTTTTCTTCTTGCTTGCGAACGATGAGCTCGATCACAGCCAGCAAAAGAGGCAGCCAGGGGACTGCCGCCAGAAACATCGTGAAGACGACGCTGGCGATCAAAAAGCCGCTGAACATGTAGACGATCGCCCCGAACAGCGCCGCCAGCACCCGCAGACGCAGCACCCGGCCAAACCCGTACAGCGCCGCCCCAGCGATCGCTACCTGCAGCGCCGTGAACCAGCCATAGGCGATCTCTAGCGGCAGCAGATAGAAAAGAAGGTTGAGCGGGTACAATGCGCTGGCCTGCCCCCCGGCCAGAAACGGAACCCCCGTCAAAATTTTGGGGTTCCAAAGCGGGATTTCGCCGGCAGCCAGGCTCTCGCGCAGATGGAGCTTCCAGGCTGCGTTTTGCAAAACCAGGTCGGACAGCAGGTCGTTGTAGGGAATTCGGCCCGCTTGCAGAGATCGCCAGGGGTCAAAGGTGCTCAAATTGTCGTAGGGCAGCAGCGTCGCCGCCGTGATCGACGGCACCAGCACCGGGGCAAACCAGAGCAGCGCAAGCAGCAGAATGACCAGCAAAGCCAGCAGGTCGGAACGAAAGCGGCCCAATCGTGTCATAAAAGGTGTGTCCTCAAGCAGACGCCTACAGCGCACCGGACAGCAGCTGCCTCCCCCCGGTCCCATCCTAGCCCCCCCCCACAGCAGCCTCCCCGCTGCAAATGGCGCTAGCGCCAGCGAATCTGCCAGGTGCGCCAGGCGGATTCCAGTTTGACCGGAATGTCCAGTTTGCTCTGCCCAATGCGACGGTCTTCAAAGTGGATCGGCACTTCGATCAGATGAAAACCCAGCCGTTCGCACAAGTAGGCCATCTCTACCTGAAAACTGTACCCGTTGCTGCGAACTGTCTGCAGCCCGATCGATTCCAGGGCTGAGCGGCGCCACATCTTGAAACCGGCAGTCATATCGCGGATGCGCAGCCCCAAAATGGCCCGGCTGTACAGGTTGGCCCACCAGCTCAGCAGGCGACGGCTCCATTCCCAGCGTTCATCCAGTGAACCGCCCGGCACATAGCGGCTGCCGATCACAACGTCGGCCCCTGTTGCCAGGATCACCCCAAGCATCTGTGGGATGTAATCCGGCGAGTGGCTGAAGTCGGCGTCCATCTGGACGATGAAATCTGCCCCAGCCTGGATCGCCTGCTGCATGCCGGCCACGTAGGCGGTTCCCAGCCCACCCTTGCCGGTTCGGTGGAGCACCGACAACTGCCGCTTCTGGCCAGAAGCGGCGCCGATCCAGACATGCAGCCCAGCCAGCGGCAGCGCCATCACCGCAGCAACGATCGCCGGCAAGTTTTGTGCTTCGTTGTAGGTCGGGATCACCACAGCGACCTCTGCACGGTCTGCTTCGGTTTTCCAGCGCTCTCCTATCGTCTGACCCATGCCGATTTTGATCCTCGCAGTCGGCATGCCAGCTTCACGATCGGTATGCCAGCCCGAAATTGTAGCATGGGGCCAGCCAAAATCTGCAATTGCCCCTGTTGCCTTGGAATCGAGGTCACATCGACAAAATAGCCAGTTGCCTGTATACTGGGTGGAAGAAATTCAATCCAGCTTGGAGTCCAAAATGGCAACTTGTATGAACGATGGAATGGTGCGTGCTCAAATCGTCGAACCGCCTGTGCGGCCGGCAGAGAGCATGTTGTCTCAGCCAGCCAAAGCTCTTGCCCCGCGCTGGAATGTCTGGATCCACAACGACGAGGTCACGCCGTTCGAGTATGTCCTCCGCATCTTGGTCCGGCTCTTTTTGCTTTCGGAAGAGTTGGCAGAACATGTTGCCCTGACTGCTCACCAGGAGGGACAGGCCGTCGTTGTCGTCCGCCCGCGCGAGGAGGCGCTGCGTCTGGTCAAAGTGGCGACGGCACGCGCCCAGCTCGACGGCTACCCGTTGCGGTTCAGCGCGGAGCCCGAGGCATGACCCTGGACGCTGCTGCTGGACCAGAGTGGCTCCACAGCCACGCACACGTGCCCAATCCCTCTGTTCCGGCAGGCGACGGCACCCTGCGCTGTTTCCTGCCAGAGGGCCATTCTGTCGATTGGTCGGTCGACGCCTTGCAGAGGTTGCCGGTCAGCGAAGTCTCGGGTTGTTTTATCGTCAGCACCGGCCACGGCACATCGGGCCCCTTCACCTTTGGTGGGGTCTCCCTGCGGCAATTTTTCGCACATCTGATGGCTGTCGACGCGCTCTGGGCCCAGGTGGATGCGATCAGCGCCGACGGGTTTGGGGCCCGTCTGCTGCGCGCCGAAGTCGAAGAGGCCCCTCTGGACCGCCCAGTGCTGCTGGCGTACCGCTGCAACGGACAACCCCTGACCCGGCAGCAGGGGTTGGTCCGTCTGATCGTGCCGACCGAACAAGAAGATGCCCTCAAACAGGTCAAATGGTTGGCCCAGCTTGTCGTCCGCTGAACGGTCAGCCACCCGCCTTTTTGGCCTGGTAGCCGAGCTCCAGCAAGATGGCAACCACCTTGTCCCGTTGGTCACCCTGAATTTCAATCAGCGGCTCTTTGACAGAACCACCTGTGCCCAGCCGGGTCTTGAGCAATTTGCAGACCTTTTCGAGCTCGGCAGGGGTGACCCCGCTGATCAGCGAGACGCTTTTGCCGCCCCGCCCTTTGCGCTCCAGATGGACGCGCACCTGCTGTTGGCGGGCGGGCGGCGTGTGTGCAACGGCCGGTCGCGGCGTTTCGCTCGTTGGGTCGGTCGAATAGACGACCCGGTGTTTGGGCTCAGCCATAGATTGCCTCCAGCCTCAGAAAGGAACGCACTGCCATGTTTTCGTTGACCAGCGATTATTTGACCGACCAGGGCGATGCCGAACAGGCGCTCCGTTTGCTGTCAGAGGCGGGGTTCACCCACGTCCACTGGTGCCACGAATGGTATTCCGATTTTGTCTACAGCGACAGCGAGATCGACCAGATCGGGCGTTGGCTCGCCGCCTACGGGCTTCAACTCAACGACACGCACGGTTCAGAAGGGATCCAACACTTCTGGTATGCGCCCGAAGAAGAGACCCGGCGTGCCGGCATCGAGCTGGTCAAAAATCGAATCGACCTGACTGCCCGTCTGGGCGGCGATGCGGTCGTGATGCACGTCTACCCGCCCACCCAACATCCAGAGCTGAAGCAGTTCAACCCCTGGCTCTTTGACCAGATCCGCCGCTCTCTCGACGAGGTCGAGCCGTACGCCCGCGCCTGCAACGTGCAGATCGCTTTGGAAAATCTGATCGACTTTGCAGCGATCGAAGCCAAGGTCCTCCAGGTTGCCCAGGCTGACGACAACGCTGAACTGCTGTCGAAGCTCTTCGCCGCCTATGACCCGAGCTTTTTAGGGTTCTGTTTTGATTCTGGCCATGCCGTCCTCGGCCGCAACCGCATCGAACAGTATCTTCCCCACCTACAGCGGCTGGCTGTGCTGCATCTGAACGACAACGATGGCCACGACGACCTGCACCTGCCGCCCTACGACGGTATTGTGGACTGGGCAAGGGTCGCCGCGTGGGTCGCTGCCTCCCCCTATACCAAACCACTCAGTTTTGAGCTGTCGCTCCGCCACACTGCGTTTTTGACGCCCGCTGCCTTCCTGGCCCACAGCTACGCCCGCTGCTGCCGTTTTGCCGACCAGGTCGCTGCCCTGCGCGGGACAGCGCTCTAGCCCTTCAACAGCGCCAACATCTGCGCCCGCTCCACGAGCTTGACCCGTGGCTTGTGCTGGGTTTTGCCCACAGCGACCTCATGGGCGTCGATCACCAGCCACTCCTCTTTGGTCACGTAGCGGACCCTGCGCGCCGCCAGCAACGCCGGGATGGCCTCCGGAGACGGGTCGGGTGCCAACGCCAGCCTGCCCTTGTGCAGATCTTCAAAAAAGTTGTTGACCGACTCGATGGCGTCTGGTTTGTTGGTGCCGATCACCCCGTTGGGCCCCCGCTTGATCCAGCCCGCCACATATTCGCCCGCCACCACCTTGCCGGTGTCGAGGTCGATCACGCGACCGACTTCGTTGGGGATCACGCCGTTGCGTCGGTCGAACGGGACCCCTTCCAATGGGATCCCCTTGTAGCCGACCGAACGCAGCACCAGCCCGGCCGGGAGAACTTCATACTGGCCAGTGCCGGACGCCTTGATCTCGCCTGTCACCGCCGCACGCAGTTCATTTTTTTCCAACGTAACCCCCACGATCCTGCCCTTTTCAGCCAGAATCTCTGCCGGTGAGAGCAGAAAACGAAAATGGACGCGGCGCGGTTTTCCAGTGGCGCCGATCTCGACATAGGCGCGCAGATAGTCCAGATTTTTTTGCATCGCTGTGTCCCCCTCGATCGAAGCGCTGCTGGCATGGTCGAGCCGCAGTTCGCTGTCGAGTACGATCGGGTCCGCAATGGCCAGATGCCCCATCTCGCGCACCTCGGCGTTGGTAAATTTCACCTGGGCGGGCCCACGGCGAGCAATGACATAGATGTCTTTGACCCGGCTCTGGGCCAGCGCAGCCAGAGCATGGTCGGCAATGTCGGTCTCTTGCAGCTCTTCTACCGACTTGGCCAGAATCCGTGCCACATCCATCGCTACATTGCCGACACCCACCACCACCGCTGCTTCACAGCTGAGGTCGACCGTCAGATCCCGGAAATCTGGGTGGCCGTTGTACCAGGCGACAAATTCGGTCGCCGACAGGCTGTTGGGAAGATCTTCGCCAGGAATGCCGAGCCGACGGTCGGACTGGGCGCCGGTCGCGTAAAAAATGGCGTCGTAGTGGCTTTTGAGGTCGGCATGGGTCAGGTCGCGACCGATGTCGACGTTGCCAAAATAGCGGACTGCCGGGTCAGCGATGGTGCGGTCATACAGCTTTGCAACCGCCTTGATGTTTTGGTGGTCAGGCGCCACACCGTAGCGCACCAGACCGTGGGGGGCGATCAGACGGTCGAAAAGGTCGATCGTCGTCCGGCCACGCTCCTTCAGCAGCGCCGCCGCGGCGTAGAATCCCGAGGGGCCCGCACCGACAATGGCGACCCGCAACGGCCGTTCTGCACTGCCTGGATGTTCTGTCATGTTTTTTCTCCTCTCGGTGTTGGGTGCTTGGAGATATTTTTAGCCTTTGCGCAACATCCCGCCAAACTGGCGCGCCAGCGTCAGAATGGCGATACCCAGCGAGAAATAGTCCGAAGGCCCCAGCTGTTTGAGTGCCTCGAGGGCGTCAGACTCTCCATCTTGGTCCCGGTCGCTGGCGGCCCAGGCAAAGGTTGCGCCCAACAAGGCACCCGCCATGGCGCCGATCAAAATGGAACGGATCCGGTGACTCATGGTTGCTTCTCCTTGCTTTTCACACGGGTTTGGAACGGCCCGGCAGCAATGCGCGTATACTGGCTTGCGCGCGTGCCACTGTGGCGGCACTGCGAATCCAGGGGGTGGCCACACGCTCTGCCAGCTGGTCGCTCTGGCTGCGCAGGCTGCCGCTGGTGCGGCGCAGCCGATGCATGCCGTCTGTTGCCCGGCGTCGCACCCGCTGCGCGCCACGCACACACAGATAAAGAACCCCAGCGGCCACCAACGTGACGATCAGCTGCATCGACAGCAGGTAAAAAAGCACCAGGTCACGCCAGAATCCCAAATCCATCCAGCTTTGCCTCCTCTTGGTTGCCAGGGGTTTCCCATTGCTGGCATTCTTTCTGCCTGGCCCACAACGTCCTGTCCGGCGCGCGCCAGGTGGTCAACTCTGCCCTATTGTAGCAGACAAGCCGGGGGAGGAGAATTTGGCACGGCCCAGTGCCAGCTGCTGGCAGCTGCACGCAGCTATTCCAGGGTCAGCCGCTCTTGTACCCAGGCGATTTCCTCTGCCCGGCTCCGGATCGTGCCGTCAAGCCGGCCGGCGCGCAGCTCTGCCAGCAACCGGCGATAGATGGCGCCGCGTGCGATGCCCAGATGCCGCAGGTCGTCGCCGGTGAGCTCAGGCCGGACAGCCTGCCACTCGCTGCGGTAGCGCCGGACATGGGCCAACACCACCGGATCCCCACAGACCACAGGCAACAGGGCCAGACATTCGGCGGGTACCGGATCCAGCATCTGGACGATCCGGCTGGGGAGGAGTGTTGGGTCAGCCAGCCGGGGCAGGGCATGCTGGAGCAATGCCATGCCGTGCAGGATTCGCTGCATATCGTTGCGCAACATCAGCCTCTCTTGCAGTGCCCGGCTGACCTCGCTGCTCTGGGGATAGCCCAGAAGTGCCAGGTAGAGCCGATCGAGCGGTGTCTCGCGCAGCAGCGGATCTGCGTCGCTTGCCCGGCGCAGGGCGCGCAGGTGGGCAAACTGCTCCGCCATGGCCGCCGTCATGTGCAGACCGGGCTGGAGCTGGTGGAGGACTTTCAGATCGGCGAGCCGCTGCAGGGCCTTTTCGGGCGCAGCCTCCTGCAGAATGCGTTCCAGTTCGTGACGCAGGCGGGCTGGGGTCACCCGGTCGAGCAGTTCCAGCGCGTCGCCGAGCAGTTCGAGCGAACGGGGCTCGATCTGAAAATTGAACCGTTGTTCGTAGCGCACTGCGCGCAAAATACGGGTGGGGTCGTCGATAAAGCTGAGGCTGTGCAGGACGCGCACGCGGCCGGCCCGCAGATCGGCCAGCCCTCCCCAGGCGTCGAGCAGTTCTCCCCAACGGTCCGGGTTGAGAGAGAGGGCCAGGGTGTTGATGGTAAAGTCGCGGCGGTGCAGGTCCAGTTTGATGCTGCTTTTTTGGACAGTTGGGAGCGCAGTCGGTGTCGTATAGAACTCCGTACGGGCGGTCACGAAGTCCAGAGCTGGAGGCAATGCGTCGGCTGTTTCCAGCCCCGCCAACAGCGCCGCTCTCCGCACCGGCGGGTCGTGGCCGACCAGCAGCCATTTGGCCGTCCCGAAACGTCTGTGTTCCACGATCCGGCCGCCATAGCTGGTTTGCATCTGTCGGGCCAGCGCCAGCGCGTCGCCTTCGATCACAATGTCGACGTCGAGCGCCTGGACGCTGACCATCTCCAGCATCAAGTCGCGCACGAAGCCCCCGACAACATAGACGGCGAACCCCATTGCTTCGCCTTCGCGGCCGATCTGTTCCAGCAGGCGGAGTTGGGCGGGGGACAAAGCCCGGCGCAGCCGGGCTGCCAGCTCGCTGGCCCGCCGCCCAGGCAGGACGCTTTCGTCCCAGAGTTTGATCAGGTCGGTGCGCGTGACGATTCCGACGATCGTGCCCTGGGCGTCGACCACCGGAATCTGGCCCCAGTTGCTTTCTATCATCCGTCGGCGCAGGGTGGCCACCGAGTCGCTGGCGCGCACGGTGTAGTGGCCGGCCCGCAAAAATCGACGCACAGGCTGGTCGCCAAGCCCATGGTCGATCGCTTTGTCAACTTCCCTGCGGGTCAAAACCCCCAGCAGCTGGTGCTGACCCGCAGGATCCTCGGCGACGACGGGGAAGCCTTCATGTCCGAACCGACGCATCAGACGGTCGGCTTCGACGACGCGCATCTCCGGCCGCAGCATCTGCGGCTGGCCTGTGCTCATGATCTGCTCCACCGTGAAGGCCGCATGCGTGTGCGCCCGCACCAGCTCCTCGATCTGGCTGCGCACCGCTTCCACAGAGCTGTTGCGAATGTGGGCCGCTGCTGCCCGGCTGTGCCCCCCCCCTCCCAGCTGCTGGGCTACCCGCCCCACATCGATCGCCTCTGTCGTGCTGCGCGCAACGACCTGCACCATGTCTCCCAGATCGACGACCAGAAAGAGTGCATCTGGCTCATGAAAATCTCGCAGCCGGGCCGCCAATGTGCTGAGCTCGTCGGTAAACCCCGGAGCGGACAGGGTGGTGAAGATCACAGAGTGGCCTTCAATTTCGCTGTATTCACAGCGATCCATCAGTTCCTGCAGCAACAGACGCTGCGCTTCGGTGACCGGGTGGTGGAGAAATTCGTTCACTTCGTCGAGGTTGACGCCGTGTTCTGGCTGCAAAAGCCAGGCCAGCGCAGCCGCGTCGCGGCTGTGCGTCGAGGGATAGGTCAGGTTGCCAGTATCTTCGTAGATGCCCAGCGCCAGCAGCGTCGCCTCGACCGGGGTCAGGTCGACCGAGTGTTCGATCAATTTTTCGACCAGCAGCGTGGTGTTGGCGCCAGTGGCTTCGCACCAGAGCTCCTGGGCCTGCAGCGGACCCTTGGGGGGAGCTCCCTCGAGGGAGCTGTGTTGGAGATGGTGGTCGATCACGAGATATTCGGTCTCGGCCTGGATTCCACGCGGCGAGTTGGCCGCGCGCGTGTCGACCAGGATGGCACGCCGAACCCGGCCGCGCGGGAGATCTTCCGCAGCCAGAAAACGAAAATGATTTTTGTAAAGGGCCAGGAAATCGCGCACGTTGCGGTTGAGCTGGCGGGGCAGCACGGGCAGCGCCCCAGGGAAGAGCAACGCAGCTCCCCACAGCGACGCCAGCGCATCAAAGTCCGTGCGCTCGTGGGTCAGGATAATCTCCACCTCGCCTACGCTCCCGCTGCCCCAGTGTTGTGTCAAAATCCAGGCAGCCTGCTCAGGTCGGCCACCCGGCCGGGCAGCCGGGCGACCGACTGGACAAGCGCCAGACGTGCCCGCCGCAGGGGCTCATCCTCGGCGTTGACCAGAACCTGCTCAAAATACCGGTTGATCGGTGTTTGAAGGGCCAGCAGCACCCCACCCAGCAGATCGGCTGCTTCGTCCGCGTTCGCAAGCTGGGCCGCTGCCTCCAGCACAGCCTGGTGCAGCTCGTGTTCGACCGCTTCCTGGTAGGCTGCGCTCTGCAGCGGCAGTTCCTCGGCCACTGCGCGCGTGATGCGGGCACATCGGGCATAGGCGGTGAACGCTTCGCCCCAGCCCGGCAGCTGGACTGCTCTGCTCAAGCCCTGGCAGGCACGCTGCGCCGCGACCGGGTTGTCGCCGCGCACGGCCAGCACAGCCTCGACAATGCTTGCAGCGTAGCCTTGCTCTGCCAACACCCCCTGCAGACGACGCTCCAGAAAGATCGCCGTCTCTTCGGTGGCCTCGTCGCTCACAACGACTGGCTGCAGACGGGCAGCCGCAGAGAGCCCAGCGCGCAGACTCAGGTCAGTCTGGGTAGCGAGCAGGCTGTGGACCACCCCCAATGCTGCCCGGCGCAGCCCGAAAGGATCGGCGCTGCCGGTCGGGATCGCCTTGACCGCAAAGAGTCCGCTGAGCGCGTCGAGCTTGTCGGCCAGCGCCAGCGCCAACCCTGCCTGGGTTGTTGGCACACTGTCGCCGGCAAAGCGGGGCAGATACTGTTCACGGATCGCCTGGGCCACGGCTGGGTCTTCGCCGTGGCGCAGCGCGTAGATCTCCCCCATGATGCCCTGCAGGCTGGTCATCTCCACCACCATGTGGGTCATCAGGTCTGCTTTGCACAGCTGCGCTGCCCGTTCGACCGCCCTCTTGGTGGCAGCAGAAGCGCCCACCAGCTGTGCGATCTGGGGCGCCAGTTCTGTGAGCCGGGTGACCCGGTCCAGCATTGACCCCAGCCGGGCATGAAAGGTGAGCGTCGCCAGCCGCGGGGTGAACGACTCGAGCGCCCGTCCTGTGTCGGCCCGGTAAAAATAGGCAGCATCAGCGTACCGGGCCCGGATGACCCCCTCGTAGCCCGCGCACACCACCTCTGGATGGGCCAGCGCTCTGCTGTTGGCGACTGCCACAAAGTGGTTGACCAGCTCGCCTTCCTTCAACACCGGGAAATAGCGCTGGTGTTTTTTCATGACCCCGACCAATACCGGGGCCGGCAGCTCTAGATAGCGCTCCTCGAATGTGCCAAGCAGTGCCTGCGGGGCTTCGACCAGGTCGGTCACTTCGTCGAGCAGGCCAGGTTCAGCGGGCACTGTGCCGCCAAGGGTGGCGGCCGCCTGTAGAACCAGCGCCTCGACCTGCCGCCGCCGTTCGGTCCGGTCGACGATCACCCCCTGGGCGGCCACCGCCTCAAAATAGCCAGGCGCATCGGGGATCTCAAAGGTGGTGAAGGCACCTGCCGACAGGCTGGCGGCTGCATCGGCAAAGCGCGGCCCACGGCTCTGCCGCCCGCTGGCCACCCCAGCCCAGCGGAACGGCACGACCTGGTCGCCGAGCAGCGCCACGATCCAACGCAGCGGCCGCGGCCAGGCAACCCCGCTGTCGTTCCAACGCATCGTTTTGCCCCAACGCAGCGCACTGAGCAGTTCGACACACAGGGCCGGCAGCACTTCTGCGGCCGGCTGGCCGACGACCCGCTGGACGGCATAGACATACGCGTCGCGCACCTCAATCTGGTCGACCGACAGCCCCTGCCCACGAGCAAAGCCTTCCAGCGCCTTGGTAGGCCGCTTCAGGCTGTCGTAGGCCTGCGCCAGGGCGGGCCCCCGTTTTTCCACCACCTCGTCTGTCTGCATCGGCGCTACGGCGGTCACATAGACGACAAGGCGACGGGGGGTGCCGGTGACGTGCAACGTGCCATAGCCCAGCTTGTATTGGGCCAGCAGTGCTGTCAGTTTTTCTTCAAGCTGGGCCAGCCCGTCGACGACATCCTGCGGCGGCAACTCCTCAGAGCCAAGTTCGAGCAGCAACGGCTGGGGCTCTTGGCTGGCGAGGATCTTTGGTTCTGCTGGCACAGCTGCCCCAGCCGCCTGGGTGATTTGCAGCCAAGGGAACCC
>JAPLGY010000656.1 GCA_026389955.1 Caldilinea sp.
GCCCGGTGCGGCTGCCACCGAACGAATCTTCCTGGAAAAAGACGGGCTCAGCTAGACTGCTCCGCCGGCTGTCTGGGTGCCCTTGGGTCCCCAGGGGGCAGCCAGACAGCCGGTGACAGCCCTTTCGCCCTTTACGGAGAATCGATGACCACTGTCAGACTTCCCCGCACAGCTGCAGGACACGCCCCTGCGGTCACCCGCCAGGCCCAGCGCTGGAAGGCGCTGGTGAGCCACAATCTGGCCGCCACCGTCGGCGGACTCTTTCTGCTGTTCGTGGTCTTCTGCAGCGTCGCCGCGCCGCTGCTCTCACCCTATGATCCGATCCAGATCGACATTCCACAGCGGCTGCAGGCCCCCTCTTGGCCCCATCTGTTCGGCACCGATGAGTTTGGCCGGGACCTGCTGACCCGTGTTTTGTACGGCGGGCGCCCTGTGCTGCTGACCAGCTTCCTCTCGGTGCTGGCCGCCGCCGTGGCTGGCACCGCCATCGGCACGCTGGCCGGCTACCTGGGCGGCCAGGTCGACAACCTGCTGATGCGGCTGATCGACGTGATGCTGAGCTTCCCAGCCGTGCTGCTCGCCATTCTGATCGTGGCCGCACTGGGCACAGGGGTCCCCAACGCCATCATCGCCGTCACGTTCTCGCTGGTCCCTACCTTTGCCCGCGTCGCACGCGCACTGGCGCTGAGCCTCACCCTCGAACAGTTCGTGGTCGCCTCACACGCCATCGGCGCCACAGGCCCCCAGATCATCTGGCGCCATCTGCTCCCCAATCTGCTGCCGCCGATCATCGTCCAGGCCACCGCGATGCTGGCCATCGCCGTCGCCTTCGCATCTGCCCTGAGTTTTCTGGGGCTCGGGGTCGAGCCGCCAACCCCAGACTGGGGGCTGATGGTCAGCGAAGGACAACGCCTGATCTACGATGCGCTCTGGGTACCCTTTTTCCCAGGTCTGGCCATCACCCTGACCGTGCTCGCTGTCAATTTTCTGGGCGACGGCCTGCGCGACCGTCTGGACCCTACACTGCGCAATCGGTGACCTTATGCGCTATCTGATTTCCCGCCTGCTCTGGCTGCCGGTCGTCCTGTGGGCGGTCGCCTCGTTGACCTTTCTGGTGCTGCGCCTGACCCCCGGCGACCCGATGGGCCAGGTCGCCAATCTGATCGTCGACCAGGCGCAGATCGACCGGATCCGCGCCGAATGGGGGCTGGACCAGCCCCTCTGGCAGCAGTACCTGGCGTTCCTGGGCAACCTGGTCACCGGCAGCATGGGGGTGTCAATGGCCTCGGGGATGCCCGTCTCTGCCCTGCTCGCCCAAAAAATGCCGCCCACCATCGAACTGGCTCTTTTTTCGATGCTCATCGCTACCGTCATCGGGGTGACCGCCGGGATGCTCTCCGCCACCACCCGCCGCCGCTCTGTCGACTTCGCCGCGCGCGGGCTGGCCGTGCTGGGACTGTCAATCCCCTGGTTCTGGATCGCCATCATGCTCATTTTTGTCTTTGCGGTGCAGCTGCGCTGGTTCCCCGTCGGCGGCCGCATCGGCGTCGGCGTCGACTATACCACAATCACCAATTTTATCTTTCTCGACCAGCTGCTCATCGGCAACTGGGCAGGGCTGGCAAGCGCCCTGCACCACATTGCCCTGCCCGCCCTGGCCATCGGGCTGACTACCTCCGGCTTTGTCATGCGCATGACCCGCTCCTCGATGCTCGAAGTCCTGCACCGCGAATATGTGCGCTCCGCCCGCTCGCGCGGGCTGCCCGAACACCGCGTGCTCTGGGGCCATGCCCTGCGCAATGCCATGCTCCCAGTGATTACCCTGCTGGGCCTGCAGTTCGGCGCGCTGCTCGGCGGTGCCGTGATCACCGAGCTGGTCTTTTCCTGGCCCGGCATGGGACGGATGCTGCTCGACGGAATTCTGCGCCGCGATTACGCCGTCGTCCAGGGCACCGTGATCTTCGTCGCCTTTTTCTATGTCACGGCCAACCTGGCCGTCGACATCTTCTACCATCTTCTTGACCCACGTCTGAGGGAGTCCTAAATGTCTCAACGCATGAGCGGCCAGGTCGCTGTCGTCACCGGCGCAGCCCAAGGCATCGGGCTGGCTATCGCCCGACGGCTGGCCAGCGAAGGCTGCGCTGTCGTCCTCGCTGACCTCAACCTGAATGCCGCAACCGCCGCCGCCGCTGAAGTCGCCCAAAGCAGCGGTTCCCCCACCCTGCCCCTGCCAGTCGATGTCACCGACCGCCCCACCGTCGAGGCCCTCCTCGCCGCCACCCTGGCCCGCTTCCACCGGGTCGATGTCCTGATCAACAACGCCGGCATCTTCGGCAACGCCCGCTTCGAGCTGATGACCGACACCGAATGGCGGCGCATGATCGACGTCGACCTGACCAGCGTCTTCCTGGTCAGCCAGGTGGTGGTGCGCCACTGGCTCAGCCAAAAAAGCCCCGGCGCCATCGTCAACCTGGCCTCGATCAGCGGCATCACCGCTTTCACCGATTCTTCCCACTACGCAGCCGCCAAAATGGGCGTGGTCGGCCTCACCCGCTCGCTGGCCATGGAGCTGGGCATGCACCAGATCCGTGTCAACGCAGTCGCCCCCGGCATCATCGCCACCGAAATGACCCGCCGCTCCCTCGAAAGCCCAGAATTGTCCGGCGGCTGGCTGCGCCGAATCCCCCAACGCCGCTACGGAACCCCCGAAGATGTCGCCGGTGCCGTCGCTTTCCTGGCCTCCAACGACGCCGCCTACGTCAACGGCGAACTGCTCTTCATCGACGGCGGCGGCACCTTCGCCTGGGACAAACCAAGCGATGCACAGCGCTGACCCCCCCCACACCACCCGCCAGATCGTCTGGGCCGGCCTGGCGCTGACCGCAGCCACCGAACCGACCCGCTCCAACTACGCCCTCTATGTCCAAGAGGGCCAGATCGTCGACGCAGGCCCTCACCACGAGCTGACCGCCCGCTACCCGGCCGCCCCCCAGGTCGGCGGCGCCCACCTGCTCCTGATGCCCGGCCTGATCAACAGCCACGACCACGGCCGCGGGCTGAGCGGCGTGGCCCTGGGCGTGCCCGACGACCTGCTCGAAATCTGGCTGCTCGGACTCGCTACCCTGCCCGCCCTGGATCCCCGCCTTCTCGCCCAGCTCGAAGGCGCGCTCCTCCTGCGCAGCGGCGTCACCGCCACCGCACACAGCCACAACCCGGCAACCTGGGCCAGTTTGCCCGCCGAATGTGAACCCACCCTGGCAGGCTACCGCGACGCCGG
>JAPLGY010000505.1 GCA_026389955.1 Caldilinea sp.
CTGTTCGGTTGTGGTGGCGTAGTACCAGAAAAAATAGGTGACGGCGTAAAAGGCGGTGAGCAGCCAGGCCAGCGGCCAGTGGCCGGCGGGGCGGTGTGGGGAGCGGGTGAGCTGGCAGACAATTCTGTACAGCAGCAGGAGGGAGAGCAGCGCCCAGAGCGTGCTGTAGCCGGCCAGGAGGGGGAGGGGGTTGGGGGCGATCTGCCCTGACAGCTGCAGCAAAGAGCGAAGGGTATGGAACCAGAGCCAGCCGCCGATGGTGTAGAGTGGATAGCCAGGGGCATTGCCCGGGCGGGCTTGGACCTGGGCATACTGGTGGGTGATCAGATCGCCGCCTTCCAGCTCGCCGGGCTGCAGCCCGTTGTCGAGCGTGAGCAAGTACAGCGTCAGGGCCAGCAGGATCAACAGCCCGCCGGCGTGCCTGCTGAACCGGCTTTCTTGGCGGGTGTAGGTGTTCTGGTCGTTCTGCATGGCTGCCCTCCTCTGGCAAATGCCTATGGTATCTCAGATCCGCCTCTCTGATCAAAGCAGGGCCCTGCGCGCGGCTGGCTGGGGTGCGCTGTTTCTCGCAGCATAGGGTACGCAGTGTATGGTACAGGGAAGAGGATTGGGGCAGGCTGCAATTTTGTGCTATGATGGTATTGAAAAAACTGTAGACGACACTCAGGGGCAGGAGTTTGTGGATGGATGAAAATCGAGAGTATCCTGGCGGCGAGAGCGGCGATGAGGCCGGCAGCTTCACTCTTCCGGCTGCTGTGAACGGGGCCAATGGCGAGCCCCGTCTGACGACAGGCAACGTGCGCAACGTGCTGATCGAGCAGGAAATGCGGGCCGCCTATCTGGACTACGCCATGAGTGTGATCGTGGCGCGGGCGTTGCCCGACGCCCGCGACGGGCTGAAGCCTGTGCACCGGCGCATTCTTTATGCCATGCACGACATGGGGTTGGCGGCGAGCAGCTCGTACAAAAAGAGTGCCCGTATTGTTGGGGAGGTCTTGGGCAAATACCATCCCCACGGCGATTCAGCAGTCTACGATGCGATGGCGCGTATGGCCCAGGATTTCAGCCTGCGCTACTGTCTGGTCGACGGGCAGGGCAACTTTGGTTCTGTGGACGGCGACAGCCCGGCGGCGATGCGCTACACCGAGGCCCGTCTTTCGCGGATCGCCGAAACGCTGCTGCAGGATCTCGAAATGGATACGGTGGAGTGGGCCCCCAATTTCGACGACAGCCTGGAAGAGCCAGCGGTTCTGCCGGGGATGTTGCCCAACATGCTTGTGAACGGCACCAGCGGCATTGCGGTCGGGATGGCGACCAACATCCCCCCGCACAACCTGGGGGAGGTCGTCGATGCGGTCGTGTTTATGATCGACCAGTGGGAACGGCGCAACGAGATTGGGCTGGAAGAGCTGATGGAGTTTGTCAAAGGGCCTGACTTTCCCACCGGGGGGATCATCCTCGGGGGGGAAGGGATTCGTCAGGCGCTGTCGACGGGGCGTGGCAAGGTCCTGGTGCGGGCGCAGACCAGCATTGAAGAGCTGCGCGCAGGGCGGTTCGCAATCATCGTCACCGAGATCCCCTATCAGGTCAACAAGTCGACGCTGATCGAGCGAATTGCCGAGCTGGTGCGCGAAGACAAGCTGGACATGATCAGCGACCTGCGCGACGAGTCTGACCGTACAGGCATGCGGATTGTGATCGAGCTCAAGCGCAATGCGGCCCCCAAAAAGGCGCGTAACCGGCTTTTCAAGCATACGCAGCTGCAGACCTCTTTTGGGGTCAACATGTTG
>JAPLGY010000563.1 GCA_026389955.1 Caldilinea sp.
GAGTATGGCACCGCCGAGTATCTCTTGACCATTTTTTCGGCCATTTCAACCGTTGCACTGCTGGCCCTTCCGCAGGCAGTCAACACACACTTTAACGACCGCCCCGAAGATCTGGACTGGCAGCGTCAGGTTGTTGGCAGCGCGTTTGCCCTGACCGTCGCAGCAGGACTTCTGGCAGGGATTGCCCTCATTTTGGGCGCACCGGCCCTGGCCCACCAGTCATCTGAGCTGACTTCTTACACCTGGTTGCTCCGGCTGGGAGGTGGGCTGATGGTCTTTGGGATGTCGGCAATCGTGCTGACCAGTGCGGCCCAAACTGCGCTGCGGGTACGGTGGGGGGCACTCTTCAGCCTGACATCCATCCTGGCCACGGTAGCTGGCAACATTCTCTTCATCGTCGTTCTGCGTCTGGGCACTGTTGGGAATCTCTTCACCCAGATGGCCAGCGGGCTCAGCCTGTTTATTGCAGCTGTGGTGCTGACACGGCCCCTGATCGGCCGCCCACGGCTTGCCGTCATACGCCTCCTGCTCACCTCAGGTCTGATCTTGCTCCCTACCATGGGAGCCACCTGGATCTTACAACTCAGCGATCGGCTGTTTTTGGGCCAGCTCGTCTCCCCCACCGAACTCGGCTATTACACGATTGCCAATAAACTGGCCAGCCTGGTCAATGTGGTACTGGCACCGATCTACAGTGCCTGGATGCCGTTGGCGCTGGCGATGCAACATCTTCCCGGCGCATTGGAACGCTACATCAGCATGTCGCGCTACCTGATCGCAGCGATCTTGGCTGCTGGGCTGGCCATCGGGCTCTTTGCCATCGAAATCCTGATCTTGTTGACCCAGCCCGAATATAATTTTGAATACCGGCGCCCTGATGGGCAAACAGCTGACATCGATCAGCAGCGCAGTCGTCGCCGGAGCAGCGATCAACGTGTGCTTGAACGCACTGCTGATCCCGCACTACGGGATTGCCGGTGCCACGGCTGCCACGATCCTAGGCTATGCACTCCCCCAGATACTTCTCTACGCCCTGCTGCAACGCAGATACCCGATCGCCTATCCAATCAAACGTATTCTGGCAGCGCTGGGAGTTCAACTGATCCTCCTGCTGCTGGGTCTGCTGATTCCACCAGTTGCATTTCCACTGCGAGTGACGCTAAAATTGGGTGCCTTGATCGTGTTGCTGGCAGCCTATCTTGGATTGGGGCTGATCCTGCCAGCCGAATTGGCACGGTTTTTCGTGCTGACACGACGAGAAATTTACAAACGTATTGCCAAACGATCCGCTTGAACAGTGTCTGCAAAGGAGAGAGAACGTTTGAAAGTAGTCATCCTGGCTGGCGGACTCGGTACTCGGCTGGCAGAAGAGACGAGCGTCCGTCCCAAACCTATGGTCGAAATTGGCGGACGCCCAATTTTGACCCATATCATGCGTTGGTATGCACATTTTGGCTACAACGAGTTTATTATTGCGTTGGGCTACAAAGGGGAACAGATCAAGCAGTATTTTCTCAACTACTACGCGCTCAACAGCGATATCACCGTGGAGTTGAGGAGTGGGAACGTCACGGTACACGACAACGCAGCCGACGACTGGGTGGTTCATCTGGTCGATACAGGTGCTGAAACGATGACAGGGGGACGTGTGCGCCGTTTGCGCAAATGGCTGACCGACGACACCTTTATGCTCACCTACGGAGATGGACTGTCCAACGTCGATCTGACAGCGCTGGTCGCTTTCCACCGCCAGCATGGTGGCCTGGCCACAGTGACTGCTGTACGCCCGCCCGCCCGTTTTGGCGAGCTGGAGTTTGCCGGCGATCGCGTCACCCGCTTTACAGAGAAACCCCAGACCGGAGAAGGGTGGATCAACGGCGGTTTTTTTGTTCTCAACCGTGCTGTCCTGGACTACATTGGGGGAGACCAGACGATGTGGGAAGTCGAGCCTCTCCATCAACTGGCCAAACAGGGTGACTTGATGGCCTACCGGCACACCGGTTACTGGCAGCCGATGGATACCTTACGAGAAAAACAACAGATCCAGGAACTCTGGCAAAGCGGACGTGCCCCCTGGCAGGTTTCGATCGACGCTCGCCCACCTATTCGCTTGGCCCACAGGAACCAGGAAGAGCTGTAAACTACCCCTGGGAAACCGGGGAGCTTGTCGCTTAGGATGACCCACTTTGCAAAGCGGAATTTTTTGCCGGACAGCTGACACAACCGACACCGTGCCGATTTCATGCCGATTCCGTGCGTTGGCACCTGACCTGCAGGCGACGGTAGCCTGTTTCATCGTGCGGTGCAGCGCGTCAGCCTGGCAGGCAGGAGTTGTGACCTGTGCAATCCGCTTCATGGCTTCGAGTACAGCACAGGTGCGTGAAAATTTTAAGTCATGCGAACAAGTGTACCGCGAAAGGAGGAAAGCGGTTTCCTCCACCCTGGCGGGTGGAGGAAACCGCCAAACCGATGATGAATGTTCTGGTTACTGGCCATCAAGGCTATATTGGAGCTGTGATGACCGCCATGCTGCAAAAGGCGGGCCACGCTGTGACAGGATTGGACACGGCATACTTCTACGATTGCAATTTTTTTGCAATGCCTACCGGCGTTTCCGAGCGCTACAGCGATCTGCGCCATGTCACAGCCACCGACCTGGCTGGCTGCGATGCCATCATTCATCTGGCGGCACTCTCCAACGACCCTCTCGGAGACCTCAACGCCGAGTGCACCTATGCCATCAATTTACAAGCCACAATCCGGCTGGCCAAGGCGGCCAAAGCTGCAGGTGTAGAACGCTTCATTTTTGCTTCATCGTGCAGCATTTATGGTGCCTCGGGCCCGGACGATGTTGTGACAGAAGAATCGCCGCTCAGACCCCTCACCCCCTATGCAGAGTCCAAAGTGCGGGCCGAAACTGCCCTGGCAGCGCTGGCAGACTACAACTTTACCCCGGTTTTTTTGCGCAACGCAACAGCCTATGGAGTCTCTCCGCGCCTGCGCGTCGATCTCGTCGTCAACAATCTGGTGGCCTGGGCACTCACAACCGGCAAAATTCGAATCCTCAGCGACGGCGCTCCCTGGCGGCCGCTGGTGCACGTCCAGGATATCTGCCGCGCTGCCATTGCCATGCTGGAGGCACCGCGCACCGCAGTCAGCGGAGAGCCCTTCAATGTAGGCCGCACTGCAGAGGTGTACCAGGTTCGCCGCATTGCGGAACTCGTGCAGGAAGTGCTGCCAGAGTGTGCCATTGAAGTCGGGACCCAAAACAACCCGGACCCGCGCAGCTACCGCGTGAACTGTGAAAAATTGTTCCGAACCCTGCCTGATCTGGTTTTGGATTGGACTGTCCCTGCCGGAATCGTCGAACTGGTCGACGCCTATCGACGCCATCCATTGACGTTGGAAGGGCTGCAAGGACGCAGGTTCGTCCGCATCCAGCAGCTGAAGTATCTCTTGGCTACCCAGGCACTCGACGCAGATCTGTTCTGGAAAGCCTCTCCCAGCCCGGTCTCTCCACACGGATGAACCGTTTCACCACAAGGAGTCCTGCACAATGCCGATCACGAAATGCAGAATTTGTGGTGCTGCCGAGTTGCAACCTGTGCTAAGCCTGGGCCACACACCGTTGGCCAATTCTTTGTTGACAGCAGCACAGCTGGACAGCCCAGAGGCCACCTATCCGTTGGAGGTTGTTTTCTGCCCCGCGTGTACACTGGTCCAGATTACCGAAACCGTGCCGCCCGAGATTCTTTTTGGCAGCTACCTCTACTTTTCCTCGTTTTCCGACACCGTGCTGCACAATGCCCGCACACTCGTCGAACAGTTGGTCCAACGCCGTCATCTGGGTACAACCAGTCTGGCCGGTGAAATCGCCAGCAACGACGGCTATCTGCTCAAAAATTATCAGACCTACGACATTCCGGTGCTCGGGATTGAACCTGCCCGCATCATTGCAGCGACAGCCCAGGCCAATGGGATCCGTACCCTCAATCGTTTTTTTGATGCCCACGTCGGAGCTGAACTGGCAGCCGCCGGTGAACAGGCCGACATCATCCATGCCAATAATGTGCTCGCCCATGTCGCTGACCTGCATGGGGTTGTCTCCGGTCTTCGCCAGTGGCTCAAAGCTGCTGGGGTCGCCGTCATCGAAGCCCCCTATCTCAAAGACACGATCGACCACACAGAATTCGACCAGATCTATCATGAACACCTCTGTTATTTTTCGTTGACAGCTCTGAACACGCTGTTTGCAGACCACGCCCTCAAAATTGTCGATGTCGAGCACTTGCCAATCCACGGTGGTTCGCTGCGCGTCTATGTAACGCATGCAGACGCACCAGAACCTGCCCAACCCAGTGTGGCTGCCTTGCTGGACGAAGAACGGGAGTGGGGAGTCGCTCGATTGGACTTCTATCGCAACTTTGGTACCAAGGTTGCACAATTAAAAACAGATTTGCGCAACCTGCTGGCAGGCATCAAAACTGCTGGCCACCGCATTGTCGTCTACGGAGCATCGGCCAAGGGCAGCACCCTGCTCAACTACTTTGGGCTGGGCCAGGAAACAATCGACTATGTCGTCGATCGCAGCACAGTCAAACAAGGGCTCTATACCCCAGGCACCCATCTGCAGATTGTGCCGACAGAACGACTGCTGGCAGATCAGCCCGACTATGTGCTGCTTTTGACCTGGAACTTTGCCGCTGAAATTTTGGAACAACAAGCTGAATACCGCCGCCGCGGTGGCCGTTTCATTCTTCCCATCCCTACGTTGAAAGTTGTGTAACCTGTATGCACTTTACCGCCGGAGATTTGGCAGGGGTCTGGGTGATCGACGTAGCGCCGCGCGGCGACCCACGCGGCTTCCTGGCCCGCACCTATTCCGTAGATACCTTTGCAGCCCACGGACTTTGTACTCGATGGGTCCAAACCAGCACAGTCTTTAACCCGCTGGCTGGCACACTGCGTGGGATGCACCTGCAACGTGCTCCCGCTGCAGAAGTCAAAGTGGTACGCTGCACAGCCGGTCGTGTCTACGATGTCATGCTCGATCTGCGCCCCCACTCCCCAACATTCTGTCGTTGGAGCGCAGTCGAACTTTCTGCCGACAACCGGCGTATGGTCTATATCCCCGAAGGTCTGGCGCACGGCATGCAGACTCTGGAACCCGACAGCGAACTTTTCTATATGATGTCTGAATTTTATACACCCGCTGCAGCGACTGGCGTCCGCTGGAACGACCCGGCGTTTGCCATCGAATGGCCGCCTCCCCCAGCCACCGGCCGCGTGATTTCCCCCAAAGACCAAGAATGGCCTGATTTCCATGTCTAAAGTGCTCCTGCTGACAGGGGCAACCGGTCTGATCGGCCGCCACACAATTGCCCCGCTGCTTGCCAGCAACTA
Source organism: Caldilinea sp. (assembly GCA_026389955.1). Next base: position 5,404 of record JAPLGY010000563.1, read on the forward strand.
CCAGATTCACGCAGTGACCAGCCGTCCTATGGCCTACCTGCCAGAACACACCGCGTTGACCTGGCATCTGGCTGACCTGCTCGACCCCAGCCAGATTGGCCCCCTGCTGGGCAACGTCCGTCCCACCCATCTGCTGCACCTGGCCTGGTCTGTGGAAACCGGCAAATTTTGGTCGTCTGCCACCAACCTGGCCTGGGTGGAAGCCTCGCTCCGGCTGTTGCGAACTTTTGTCAGTCACGGCGGTACACGCGTGGTAGGAGCTGGTACCTGCGCTGAATATGCATGGAACCTGTCAGAATGCTGTACCCCCCAGACCCCCTTACAACCCGCAACACTCTACGGCACAGCCAAGCTGGCCTTGTGGCACATGGTCTAACAATTTGCCGAAACCCACCCTTTCAGCGCCGCCTGGGGACGTATTTTTTCACCCTATGGGCCGAATGAACAGCCCCAGCGACTGGTGGCTGCCACCATCCGCGCACTGCTGCGCGGCCAAGAAGCCCGCTGTTCGCACGGCAGACAGGTGCGCGATTTTCTGTACGCAGCCGATGTCGCCGATGCTTTTGTCGCACTGCTGGACTCGCCCGTCACCGGCGCACTGGATATCGCCTCCGGCGAAGGCCTCCGCGTCGCCGATCTGGTGACGGAAATCGCTGTTCAGATCGGCCGGCCCGACCTGGTCCACCTTGGAGCCTTGGCAGCACCAGCCCTTGACCCACCGCGGCTGGTCGGGGATACGACCCGATTGACCTGCGAAGTTGGCTGGAAACCCCAATTCACCCGCGCTGACGCACTAGCTCAGACCATTACCTGGTGGAGGCACCATCTATGAAAATTACGATCGACACCGACCAGCAATCCCTGCAGCTGCACGACAAAGAACAGCAGCTGCCCCTTTACTCAACCGCCGCATTCGAGGCCCTTTCGGCACTTTGGCTCAAGGTGGGCTGGAATCAAAAGTACGTCTACACCTTCAGTTGGATGGGGCGCCCAATCATTCAACTCCCTGAAGACCTGATTCGCGTCCAAGAAGTCATCTACCAACTGCGCCCCAATGTGATTGTCGAAACTGGGGTCGCTCATGGCGGATCGTTGATCTTTTACGCCAGTCTGTTGCGCGCGATGGGGCTGACCCACAGCCGCGTCGTTGGCGTCGATATCGAGATTCGTCCGCACAACCGGCACGCCATCGAACAACATGAATTGTACCCGGCCATCACGTTGATCGAAGGCAACTCGACCGCCCCAGCTGTCGTCGCTCAGGTGCGTGCCTGTATCCCATCGGACGCTACAGTCCTTGTGCTGCTGGATTCCAACCACTCGTATACCCATGTCCGCGCCGAACTGGAAGCCTACCACCCGTTGGTTTCCCCCAATTCATACATCGTCGTCACCGACAGCATCATGCAGGATTTGGCCGACGTCCCGCGCGGTCAGCCTGGCTGGACCCACGATAATCCCAGCAGGGCAGCCCTCGATTTCCTCCAGTTGCATCCTGAGTTCGTGATCGAACAGCCTGCCTGGCCGTTCAATGAAAGTCAGTTGACCCAGAACGTCACCCACTGGCCCAACGCCTGGCTGCGCCGTCTGCCTGCACAAACTCCCTGAAAGGAATCCCCAACGCCATGGCTCAGCACCGACGATACCCAGCGCGTCGTGCCCATGTTCCACACCCCCAAATTCGCCGCATCCAGACCGGACAACGCCTGCGCAGGGCTGGGAATTGAGCCATGGTTCATTTCGTCCCCCAAATATCGTCACACCTCGACTGTTGTATTTTGTAGCGAAGATATTGACACCGCTGCGCCTCTTTTTCCCTTTTTCATCCTGTTTTGGCCAAGGTATTGATAATGCAAGAAATACTGTATCAGCAACCAGCCTTTCCAGTTTTACAAAATCGCGTTTATGACACGCGTGAAGA
>JAPLGY010000112.1 GCA_026389955.1 Caldilinea sp.
GGGAAGACAACCAGGCGCAGGGTCTGCCCGCGCGTGGCACCGTCGATCCAGGCAGCCTCCTCCAACTCCGTCGGCACGGTGTCGAAAAATCCCTTCATGACCCACAACATGAACGGAATCGTGCCCACACTGACCCCGACCACAACCCCCGCCAGCGTGTTGACCAGCCCCAGGTTGCGTACGATCAGATAAAAAGGCAGCACGGTCGCCGTGCCGGGAATGATCTGGATCAGCAGCACGGCAAACATCAGCGCCCGTTTGAAACGAAAGGTGCCGCGCGAGAGCGCGTACCCGCCCATCGTGCAGACCAGCAGGCTGAGCGCCACGCTGCTGCCAGAGACAAAGAGGCTGTTGCGCAGCAAGGTCAACGCCTGGCCGCGGCCCACGATCGCATTGGCGAAATGCTCGAGCGTGAACGACTGTGGCCAATACAGATAGAGGCTGGAGACATTCTCTGGCTTGGTGGTGAAGGCGCTCAGAAATGGCCAGACAAACGGCACCAGCATAAAGACGCCCAACACCCCGAGGAAGAGATAGATGGCCGCCACTTCCCACCGCCGGCGAACCCGGGGATCGGCGGGGCGGGCCCTGCCCTGAAACAGCTGCGTAGACATCAGATACCCCCTCAGAACTCGACCCGCATCAGGCGGACATAAAGCAAGGCCAGCCCCAGGCTGAGAAGCAGCATCACCATGGCGGCGGCGCTGCCAAACCCGAGCTCAAAATACTGAAACCCCTGGTTGTAGACATAAATTCCCAGCAGTTCGGTCGCATTGCCGGGCCCGCCGCGAGTCAGCCCGAAGACCAGGTCAAACATGCCCAGACAGCCGATCGTATTGAGCAGCAGCCAGAGCAAAACGACATAGCGGATCAGCGGCAGCTTGACGCGCATCAGCATCTGCCAAGGGGAGGCCCCGTCGATGGTGGCGGCCTCCAACACCTCCTGGGGAATGCTTTGCAGGCCGGCCAGAAAGAGGATCATCGCAAAGCCGCTGTTGTTCCAAAAATTGACCAGCACGATCGAGAGCATGGGCAGCGTGCGGGTCCAGAGCACCGGTTCCATCCCGAAAAGTCCGACCAGACGGTTGAGGGTGCCGAACTCTTTGGCGCCCAGCATCGAGGACCAGATCAGCGCCTGGGTGATGCCTGGGATCACCATAGGCAGCACGATGATGGCCACCAGCCAGTTCTGGCCGCGCAGCTGTCGGCGTCCCAGGATCAAGGCGGCCGACAGCCCGAGCACAAACTGCCCCAAATTGGTAAAGAAGGTGTACTGGAGCGTGAGCCAGAGCGAATTGTAGAACCGTTCGTCGGTCAAAAGCCGCAGATAGTTGCGCACCCCGACAAACGTGTAGTCGAGTGCCTTGGGCCCGGCCAGCGCCAGGTCGGTGAAGCTGACATAGATCGCCCAGAGGCCTGGCAGCAGTGTAAAGACAGCGATCAGCAGCAAGGCTGGGCTGAGCAGCAAAAAGAAGAGACGGTTGTCGGCGCGTGTCACAGCAGCCTCCTGTGGGGCATGGACAAAAGAGCTGGTGCCCGCTGGCGCGACCTTGTGGCCCGCCAGCGGGCACAGAGCGTTACAGGCTCTTCACCCGTTCCTGGCCGAGCGCCTCGGCCATCGAAGCGGCAAAATCGGCCATGGCTGCTTCGGCCGTGGCGCTGCCGGTGATGATCGCCTCGGTGGCCCGTGCGATCCCTTCGGCGAACTTGTCGGTGCCGACCTGCTCGAACTGGTAGGTCTTGCCGGTTTCGAAGAACTGGCTGGCCTGCAGATACTTGCCGCCGACCACATCCCCGTAGGCCGGGCAGCGGTCGATAAAATCTTTGCGCCCGATTGGGCCGCCGATGTAGATCTCCATCGTCTCGCAGATCAGCTCGGGCGAGCCCAGGTGCTTGACGAACTCGGCGCTGCCCTCCGGGGAGCGGGTCGTGGCGGCGATCTGGGGTCCTACGTTGACTTCGACAGAGGTGAAGGGCTGGCCGCTTTCGCTGGGGAACTGCCAGCGGTCGACCCGCTCCAACAGCCCTTCGATCGGGGTAGCGCCGTCGGGGCCCCAGTCGAAGGTCCACTGCCAGTCGCCGCCGGTGACCAGCAGGACGTTGCCTTCGGGGAAGCCCTGGTATTTGATCGGCTCCCAGGGGTTGGGTGTCAGCAGCTCGTCGACCGTCAGCCAGCTGTTTTTGGCCAGGGTCTCATAGACCTGGAACGACTTGAGCAGGCCCGGGCTGCTCACCACCCACTGGTCGGCAGCGCTGTCGTAGATGTTCTGGTCGTCGAAGCCCAGCCAGACCATGCGGAACCCTTCGTAGAAGGTGCCGGCTCCCCACGGGGTGGCAGCGGGCAGGCCGCACGGTTTGGCGTCTGTCTTGGTGGCGATCTGGTCGCAGGCGGCGTAGAAGTCGTCCCAGGTGTTGGGCTGGGCAGTCGAGATGCCGGCCGCTTCCATGACATCTTTGCGGTAGAACCAGGTCATCGTGGATCCGTCTGGCAGCCCCTGCAGGCTGCCGTTGATGACGGCCAGCTTGCGCAGCACCTCATAGTACTGCTGCCAGTCTGGCCAGGCCTCCAGGAACGGCTTCTGGTCGAGCAGATAACCGGCGGCCACAAAGTCGGCGATCTGCGACGAGTACGCGCCGAAGATGTCGGGCAGCGTGCCCGCTGCGGCGTCCAGCACGAGCTTGCTGCGCAGGTCGTTGTCGGTGGCTGGGCCAGCCACGCTCTTGACCCGATAGGGCTGTCCCGCTTCAGCCATCGCCTGGTTGAAGCTGTTGACGGCCACTTCTTTCACCTTGTTGCTCAGCTCTCGATCGGGCGTCATGTACGTGAGCTCGATCAGCGCCTCAGCCGGTGCGCTGGCGTCGCTGCCAGCCGGGGCGGCCGGCACACAGGCGGCCAGCGCACCGGCCGCAGCAACCAGGGCAGTGCTCTTCAAAAAATGGCGGCGTGAGAAAACAGACTCTGACATGGACCTTCTCCTGGATAGAATGTGCCGCAACGCGGCAGACAAAAAATAACACCGGCACCGCTGAAAAAGGCCAGCGGTGCCCGACCTGATCAAGGCGCACAGCTCGAACCGCGCACCACCAGCTCAGTGCGCAGGGTGATGTGGGTGGGTCCTGTGCCGTCCAAAAGTCGCTCCATCAACAACATGCCAGCACGCACCCCCATCTCGACGGCGGGCATGCGCACCGTGGTGAGGGGCGGGACAGCGTAGCGGGCCAGCGGGACATCGTCGAAGCCCACAAAAGCGATGTCTCCTGGGATCGAGAGCCCACGCTCGTGGGCGGCGGTCATGGCGCCGAACGCCACCACGTCGCTGCCCACAAAGACGGCGGTGGGCAGCACGGCCTGCTCGAACAGGAGATTCATCGCCGCATAGCCGCTCTCTGGGGTGTAGCAGCCCTCCACAACCCAGTCCGGGTTGGCCGGGACCCCCTGCGCCTGCAGCGCATCGTAGTAGCCCTGCAGACGAAGATTGGGGTCCCCCGGAAAATGAGGGCTGTTGGTGATGCAGCCAATCTGCCGGTGGCCCAGGCCAATCAGATGCTCGACAGCCTTCTTGGCCCCTAACCAGTTTTCAGCGTCGATCGAACTGAGTTCTGGATATTGGTAGCCAAAGGTGACGACAGGAAAGTTGTTGCGGATCAGCCGTTGCGAGACAAAGGCGTTGAGCGGAACATCGATCAGGATCAGCCCGTCGATCCGTTGGGCTGTCAGGAGATCGATGTAGGCATCTTCGCTGCTGTTATCGACCGCATCGAGCAGCAGGTGCATGCCATGCTGGGAAAAGACACTTTTGAGCCCTTCGATGGCGGAGAGCAAAAAAATATGGGTGGACAAATGCGGGTGAGAGCGGGGATAGACCAGCCCAACCCCGTTGGAACGCCGGTTGACCAGCATCTGGGCGGCAGCGTTGGGAGTATAGTCGAGTTCGGCTGCTGCTGCCAGCACGCGTCGGCGAGTTTCCTCGCTGATGTTGGCGTGCTGGGTTCGGTTGAGCACATAAGAGACGGTGGTGCGCGAGACGCCTGCACGGGCGGCCACGTCGCTGCTGGTGACTTTTCGCATATCGTTCGATTGAATTGAATGAGTGGTGTGATACGTGTCACTGACACGTGTCACACAGTATAGCACAGCTGCGGTAGACCCAAAAATTGGGGGAAGACGCAGAACAAAAACTCCGTTCAGTGGCTGCGGCGGCTTGGTGGTGCACCCCAGATACAAGTACAATTCAAAGTGGCTGATTGGATCTGTTCATAATTCAATTATTGATTTCTTTTGTAAAAAATTTAATTTAGAATTAGTTTAGAAATTACTGATATAATTTTTTATATAATTATCAATATCTTCATCATATATAAATAATCTTTGGATGA
>JAPLGY010000736.1 GCA_026389955.1 Caldilinea sp.
CTCGACCGGCTGCCCGTTGACCCGCAGCGCGGTGAACTGCAGGCCGTTGTCGTAGGAGGCTTCCTCCTTCAACTGCGGCGCGTTGACGAGATAGAGCAGCTTGTCGCGGCCGTTGGGGATCACGGGAACCTGCAAGACAAGGCCACCCTGTGCGAACTTCTGAATGCGGTGGTTCTCGCGGTCGACGACATAGACATTGCCGCTGCTGTCCACCGCCACGTCATGGGGCTGGCTGAATTGCCCGCTGCCGCTGCCTAAGCTACCCCACTGGGTGAGATAGCGGCCGTTGCTGTCAAACTTCTGGACGCGCTGATTCTCCGAGTCGGCGACATAGACGTTGCCGCTGCTGTCCACTGCCACGCCTATGAGGGTGTTGAACTGCCCGTTGCCGCTGCCCCGGCTGCCCCACTGCGTGAGATAGCGGCCGTTGCTGTCAAACTTCTGGACGCGATGATTATCCTTGTCGGCGACATAGACGTTGCCGCTGCTGTCCACCGCCACGCCAAAGGGGGTGTTCAACTGCCCGCTGCCGCTGCCCTTGCTGCCCCACTGGGCAAGATGGCGGCCGTTGCTGTCGAACTTCTGGACGCGATCGTTGCCAAGGTCAGCGACATAGACATTGCCGCTGCTGTCCACCGCCACGCCATAGGGGAAGCTGAACTGCCCGCTGCCGCTGCCTGGGCTGCCCCACTGCGCGCTGAACGAATAGCTCCCCGCCTGTGAAGGGGCGATGCTGCCCGCCTGGTCGCCGAAGTACTGGGCGCTGTGCCAGGTGACCCCGCGGCTGCCGTTGAAGCCGAGAGCGCAGCCGCGCGCCGATTGGGCGGCGTGCGCCCAGGGGTTGCGGCTGAAGGCCACACCCGAATACCAGACGTAGCCGTCGCTCTGCTGTGAAATCAACGCCACCTTGCCGCTGCGCCCTACCGGGATGGCCAACCACTGGTGTTCGTAGCCCTCCTTGGCGCCGGCGTTGTCGGGCAGCGAGCCGTCCGGGCAGACCTGGTAGGGGCGCTGTGCGCCCGACCAGTGGCCCAGGGCTTCGCCAGCGCCGTCGAGGAAGTAGGCTTTCAGCCCGGCGCTGCCCCCGCCCCCGTGGACGCGCAGCCACAGGGTGTTGTACCCCTCCGGCACGGTCACCACCGCGCCGTTGCCGTCGCTGTCATTGGGCGAGCCTAGCTGGAGCAGTGGGCGCCCCCGGTAGGGTCTGTCTGCGGTGTGGCGGACGTTCCAGTCATCTTCCAGGCGGGGATTGCCCAGTTTGGCGATCACACCCTGGTTGAACGCGGCGAAGATATCCTCGTAGATCAGTGGGCTGGCGGGGTACATGCGGTGGATCATCCGGCTGGTCGAGATGAAGACGGGCGCGCGCACCGCCTCGCCTGCCGCCAGCTCGCGCTGCACCTGCAACGATCCGCCGATCTCGCTGTTGCCCTCGACAGCGAGCCCCTGCTGCAGCTCGGCCGGGCCAGCCACCGTCACCCCCTGGTGCAGCGTCGTCGCGCCGTCGACAGCCAGGCTGCCCGGCACCCCACGGACAGTTCCGCCTGCAGCCGGGCCGGGCCAGCCACCGTCACCCCCTGGTGCAGCGTCGTCGCGCCGTCGACGGCCAGGCTGCCCGGCACGTTCAAATCGCCCTGGAGCGCATTGTCGGTGCGATCGAGCTTTTCCTCGCTCAGATGGACCACTGCGCTGGCCAGGGCGTTCCAGTCGGCGGAGTAGACTGGGTCGCCCGGTTTTTTATTGGTGACATCGGCCGTCAAGGTCGAAATATAAGGCATGGTGAACCTCCTTAGAAGGTACTTTCAGTAGTTCACGGTCTGGTCTCAGGCGAAGGCGCGAAGCCGAACAAGGTCTCCGTCCGCGCAGCGCGTGAGATGGCCGCCGCAGCGCGCGGGATGAACCCGTATGTCGTGCCGTCGCTCCGGTCGATCCGGCGTGGCTGCATCCTGCGATCCCCTCTCTCTCTGCGCCGGTG
>JAPLGY010000551.1 GCA_026389955.1 Caldilinea sp.
ATTGAAGTTGACCACGGCACGACGTTCGTTCGCGCTCATGCCCGCAAGCGCATCCAGTTCCAGCCTGGTCAATTGCGGCGCCAGCGCCAAGGCGTTCGCCTGGTTGCCTGCCATGGCCGCGAAATGCATGATGATCTTGGTTTCACCAGGCGCCAGGGTCAGGCCATAGCTATAGCTGACCTCGCCAGAATTTTTGACAAAGGTGCTCGGACGTATCCTTCCTCCCTGCCCGGCAACCACATGGGTCACCACAGGATCGCTGCTCGGGCTGGCCGCGGTGCCGCTGGAGCCCCCGGTGGCAGTATCATCGGTGATGACCCAGTTATCGCTGGTGGTCACGCTTGCATCACCGCTGGATGTCATTACGAACGGTTCATATCCGTCCGACCCGAGATTTGTATAAATCGGAACCGTGTAATTAATCGTGTTCGCGCTGTTGTTGGTAACAATCTCCAAGAAACGGGCGAAGCTCTGCGCTTGAGGAACATAGATCTTGCGGCTGACCTCTATACCATTTGCAGCCGTAGGTGCATTGAGCACTACTTCCCTTGCGTTCTCTTCTGTCAATACGTTGTAAAAATTCGGGAAGCCAGTGTGTTGCATTCCCCCGTCATAGGCATCAGAAACGCCATCGCCAATATAACCACTGCCTTGTATATCCCAGCGATAACCAGTCGCGTCGACCAGAGTCAAAGGCAGCGACGCAGTCCCCGCTGGCGCACTGCCACTACCGCTGCTGCCGCTACCAAGGTTGCCCAGCAATAAACCGGATGGCGTGATGTTCTGCAAAACACCCGTCTCATTGCTACTCAACTGCAAACTTATTCCGCGAGCCAGCAACAAGCTGTAGGCGCCTGCGGTTATTCCACTGACACGAACATAGTAGGTACCTGCCGCAGTCGGCACAAAATCAGAAATGAAGCGATCAACATTAATAGCATCGGTACGCCCCACCGCGATCAATACGTTATCGCCACTGTAGAGTTCCAGGGAGACAGCAGGTGATTGCAGGTGCAGGTCATGGGCCAAAGCTAGGGTTTCCGCTTCGCCTGCGTTCAAGGTGAAGCTGTACCAATCACTGTTGACCCCATCCAGGGTGCCTCTCACCGCGCCACGTGTTGCCGTTGCGCCCAGGCTGATGAAGCTACTCTCCAAGCTTTGGGCAGTTTGCTGGGTGTTGTTAGCGTCCGTCGCCAGCAAGGCGTTGAGCATTGCGCGGACGCGGTAACGACCCGAGCCCGCAATGCTTCTTGCGTCTATCCGGTAGGTTCCGGCTTGTGTTATCTGCACGGTCTGCAGCAATGCCGTTTGTCCTGCAGCCGCAGCGTCCACCGTACCGAGCACGGTGGTGCCATCGGACCCCACCACCGCGACACTACCCTGAACCGCGCCATCAATCGGTGTCAGCTCCAGGGTGAGGGTTTGCCCAGCACGGGAAACAGCACGCGCAATTGCCGTGTGGCGGCATCGTAAGTGAAGGAGGAAACGGCTACCTGCGCCCCTGTCTGGGTGTTGGTCAGCACGACATCGGCTGCGTTCAGGAAGGCCGGATCCAGGGCTTCGCTAAAGGTGGCGTGGAAATCGAGGGCTTGCTCCGGCAGAACCGCGTCGGGCGCAATGGAAATCATGCTCACGACTGGCGGCTGCAAATCGTAATTGAAGCTCAGGTTGAACGCAGCAAGGGCGTTACCGTGAACATCGTAGAGTCCACTCAGATGCACATCATACGAACCCTCACTCTGGTTCATACCTGTCAAATCAAATGCAATGGTCTTGCCATCAATGATGGTGAATCCGGGTGGAGTTTGACCATTGACGCTTAATGCCGCTGTTGAAACGCTGCTTAGCAGCACAGAGTCGGAGAAAGTGAACTGCAAGGAACTGGGGAAAAGGTCGAGCCTGAAACTGGCGCCGTTTTGCACCGAAGTGTCCGTCACCTGCAGCGCCTGGGCTGCGCTTGCCGTGGCGCCCGTGACGAACAAGACATAGTTGCCTTCAGTGTTGTTCAAACCTTCCACATCCACCCGATAGAGGCCACTGGCCCCGACAGGGACGGTGTACACGATGCGTGCATTACGGCCATCGGGCGTGTCGTACGTGTAGTTCGCCGCCGGAACGAGCGCCCCATCGGGCGCGTACAAAGCCAGGCTCAAGGACAATGCGTTGTACACCTGACCCAGGCCGTCATTGGGCGTTTGGGTTTCAATCACCAGGGCGTCACCTGCTGCGGCGCTGAAAACATAAGGAACTTTTTGTGCGTCGGCCAAATAGCCCAGGACGTTGTGTGCGGCAGATATATCCTGCGATTCATTGCTCTGCAGCAGCAAACCAAAACTTGCTCTGCGGGTCAGCAACAAGCTATACGCGGTGGCAGTTGTTCCGCTGATGCGCGCGTAGTAGGTTCCCGTGGCAGCGGGCACGAAGTCGGCAATGTAACGGTCTACATTGGTGGCATCGTTTCGCGCTATTGCCAGCAAAGCATTGTTGCTGTCGTAGAGTTCCAGGCCAAGGTCGGAGGCTGATAGTGTGTCGGTCAATGCAAGGGTTGAGGCTTCGCCCGCATTGAGCGTGAAGCTGTACCAGTCGCTAGTGCTTGCGTCAAAAGTGCTCCGTGCCACGCCGCGTGTTGCCGTTCCACCCAGACTGATGAAGCTGCTCTCCAAGCTTTGCGCGCTCTGCTGGGTACTGTTGGCGTCCACGGCGATCACGGCGTTGAGCACGGTACGCACGCGATAACGGCCTATGCCCGCCATGCTGCTCGCGTCGATGCGGTAGGTGCCTGTCTGTGTCACCGCCAGGGTTTGCAGCAATACCGTCTGTCCTGCGGCCTGGGCCTCTGCCGTAGCCAGCACGGTGGCGCCATCCAGGGCCACAACTTCCATCCTGCCCTGTACCGCGCCATCAATCGGTGTCAGTTCAAGAGTGAGGGTTTGTCCTGCAACAAGCGCGAGCGTAAAGCTGTCGGAGTCGCCTGTGGTATGAAATGCTCCTGACGCGGTGCTGTCAAAGATGAGGGAGCCTGCCGGCTGTTTATCGGCCAGTGGTGTCGGGTAGGCCCTTGTCGCCGCATCGACTGCAAAACTCACTGCAAAGTCACTGCCCCCATTGAGCCGGTTGCCCGCCAAGTCGCGGAATCCGGCATTGAGCAGGCTGAGTTGGTACACGCCTTCATCCAACACGGGGAAGAGCGCGCTCAACTGCCGGGTCGCAGCGTCGTAACTGAAAGAAGAAACGGCTACCTGCGCCCCTGTCACGGCGTTGATTAGCACGACATTGGACGCGTGCAGGTAGCTCTGATCCAGCGCTTCGCTGAACGTTGCACGGAAATCGAGAGCCTGTGCCGACAAGACCGCATCCGCAGCAATGGAGACAGCGCTCACAACAGGAGGCTGCGAATCGTAAGTGAAACTCAGGTTAAACGCAGCAAGAGCGTTGCCGTGAATATCGTAGAGCGTTCCCAGTTGCACATTATACAAGCCATCGCTCTGCTCCAGGCCCGTCAGATCAAATTCAATGGTTTGGCCATCGACGATGGTGAATGTAGACGCAGTTTGGCCATTGACGCTCAACGATGCTGGCGACACACTGCTCAACAATAAGGAATCGGAGAAAGTGAACCGCAGGGAATCTGGAAAGTGGCCCAAACTAAAAATGCGTGTCTCGCCAGCTAAAATAGCACTGCCCGACAAACCGCATTGTACCGGTTTCACCACAGCCGGAGCTGTACTACCTGACACACTCAATACATACTCGCCACGGGTGCCATTTTTAGCCTGCACTTCGATCTTGTAAAGCCCGGATGCGACTGCCGTGTAATCGATTCTGACATTGCGGCCATCAGCCAGGACTGTCACCGTGTAGTCGGCCTCGGGCACCAGGCTGCCATTGGGGGCATACAGAGCCAGCTTTGGCGACAACAAGTTCTGCAACAAACCTGGTGCATCATTGGGGGTACGGGTTTGAATTACAAGATTATCTTCAGCTGCCGCACGGAAAGTGTAGCTATCCTGTGAATCACCAAACCCAGGGGTTTTAGTGGTTACCGTTAGCGTCAAGCGGTAAGTTCCAGAGCTCGATCCGTAAGAATCTGCCACCACATAATAATCTCCGCGATAACTAAAATTAGTATAATTTATCAGGGAGTCAAGATTTCCCCCTCCATCATCATTTGCAGCAAGCTGCACGCCATTCCTATCATAAAGATACATATAAGCATCACTCATGCCTATTCCATCCAGAAAAGCGCGTAGAGAATCTCCAGGGCCTAAATTTACTTTAAAATAATCCCAGTCATTATTATTTCCAGAACTTATGAGTCCCGTTACCTCAGCACGATACTGGTTGACAGCACCCGACACTGGAACAAACGAACCATTGAGATCATTTTCACTTGATATAGACCCGTTGAATTCTTGTTCTTCCGTACTTTGCGTAACGTATTCACCCAACATCCCCAGTACGACATTAACCCCAGATATATCTGGCACAAGGTTGTTTGGTAGTTCCAAACCAAAGCTGGCTCCACGTGTCACGACCAGACTGTAAGGCGCAGCTATGCCGGTAATGCGTGCATAGTAGGTGCCAGCTTGAGCTGCAACGAAACGATCAATTGACTGGCTGACATTGGATGCTTCTCCGACTCCCCAACTCTGCAAGACTCCAGAAGCATCGTACAGCTCCAAGTTTAAACCACGGTCACTCGTGTTGCCTATATTGGTCAAAGCCAGGCTGGTCGATTGACCCGCCGAAAGCTCAAACTTGTACCAGTCGGCATTACCGTCAGCAAGCTCCCCTTTAACTGCCAGCCGGTCTATTTCAGGCGTTAGCGTCATACTGGAGCCATCCAGAGCTTGCGCCCGAGTTTGTTCGTCATTGTTTATACTGTTGGTAACCTCTGTTTCCATCCCTGCATTGAGCAGGCTACTTAGCGTAAAAGTGCCAATTCCAGTCAGGGCAGTGACCCTAATGGTGTAAGTACCAGCAGTCACTACTGGCACTTCATTCAACACAATTGATTTTCCAGGAGCATCAGCACTAGCACTAGACACAAGAGTTGCACCATCGGGCCCAAGCAAATCCACTTTTCCTTGT
>JAPLGY010000584.1 GCA_026389955.1 Caldilinea sp.
TTTATCCTGGGCGGGCTGCCGCCGATCTCACACCTGGCGGTCGGGGCGGGCATGAAACCGGTCACAACAGAAGATACACAGCTGGATGCCGAGGTGGCGCGTGTTCCCATCAACCAGTTTCTGGTAAATCGCGACTTGGTCGAGATCAGCACGGAAGACGGCAAGGACAAACGCAAAAAAGCCGTGATCCATGCCGAATTTGGCTTTGCGCAGGCCAATACATCGTTGACCGAGGCTGCCCTGTTCAACAACGATGGGGTGATGTACAACCGGATCGTCTTTGCACCGGTGCATAAAACCCAAGCCTTTGTTTTGACGTTGATCTGGGAAATCACCTTTTAAGGAGAATGGCTATGGCCTTTAGATCGAATCTGACCCAGGACGATTACAACAAAAAACCAGGCGACCTGATCAAAGCATCGGATTGGAATGCACTGACTTATGAAATCGTCAGCCTGGGCAAAGCCAAACTGGACCGGGAGAGCGACACCCTCCATGGAGAGCTGCGCGTAAATGGCACACTGACGGTGGAAGGAACTGCATCCGCCAGCAAAGTGGTGGTGCCCCCTGGAAGCCTGTCCGCAGGTTTCTGGCTGGGCGCCACAGGGGAGTCAGGCATCTACCGCAGCGCACAGTTGTCGCCGGCAGGCCGCATGGCCGCAACGGGCGATCTTGCTGGCGGAGAGGCGCTGCGCATCCGCACCACCGCCGAGGACACGGGTGGGCTGCTGGTAGAAAACCAGAATGGGGATATTAATTTCAGCGTGCGCGGCAGTGACGGAGCGACATTTGTCCGTGGCGCGCTGACTGTAGGCGGCGGTGAGGTGCTGCTGCCTGGAAACGGCGGGGGAGCAGGCAACAACGGTCAGGCAGCGCGTGCCCTGGGTGACGGCGGTCCCGAAGAGGGGTTGATCCTCAACCGCGCCAACGACTTTGGTAAAGTCACTGTCCAAAGCGCACTGAACGTCAATGGACCAGTGCGCGCCGTCTCTTATGTCTATAATAACCCCATGGTACATCGCATGTTCCCGGCAGATCCGATTATCTACCAGGATATCCTCGAGGCTCTGCGCCAGGGAGCGATTGCAAAATTGGGCAATCCAGCGGTGCCCAGCGATTGGAACACCCGCCATGGCCCACAGAATCTCTGGAACAAACGAACCATCGTTCAGTTCGGCACAAACAACGATGCCGATGGCAACGGCGCCGTAGTGACCCTTCCTGACGGCTACGACACCGTATGGGTACGGCTCTTGAACGACCGCTGGAATGTCATCAAGGCCTACATCCTCGAAGGCGACGCGCTGAACCAGGATCTGGGGCTGTGGGCAGGTGGCGCGCGCGCCCACAGCATCTGCCCGGATGGCTCCATTTCAGACAGCGATGGCACGGACGCAACACATACTGCGAACCGCCACAACCATCACCAATGGTTTGCTGTCCCTGTGGGTCGCGCCGGACGTATCGCGTTGATTTCAAAGCAAGAGACCAACGACAATTTCTGGATTTCTGGGGTGGCCTTCAGCCGGAATCCCTGGGCGCATGCTACCCAGTCGGCAGCTGGCTATCACTGGAGGCTGAACGGCACTGAAAGTGGCGTGCGCTTAGTTTTTATTCACCACGGTGATATCTACGGCTCTTTTCTCAACCCCGCCAATCTGGCACTACAGGTGCCTGTGCTGCCATCCGGGCGTGACAAGCTGCTGTATGTAATCAACCCGCACTATCTGCTGGCAGCAAGCGCCAGGTACGACTGTGATAT
>JAPLGY010000005.1 GCA_026389955.1 Caldilinea sp.
GTTCCCAAAGCACGGCATGGGACACGCACTCGCCCAGACGCTTGGCTGGGAAGACCGTCTCGTTGCGCGCGACTCGATTTATGACGTAGGAGCGATGACGCTGCAAGACCTGGCAGCATATGTCGCCCAAAAACTTGGCAAACCAGCCATTCGCTACGTCGGAGACCCCGAGCGCATCGTGCACAAAGTCACGCTGGACTGGGGCAGCCCGGGGGCAGTCGATATTTTTCTGCGTGCCCTTGCACATGGCTGCGAGGCGTCCATCACAGGGGAGGTCGTGGAATGGCGCGATGTGGAATTTGCGCGCGACGCCGGCCTCGGGCTGATCACCGCCGGGCACCATGCCACAGAGACGCCAGGCATGATGAGTTTTTACAACTGGTTCAAGCCGCAGTGGCCAGACCTGCGAGTGGAGTACATCGACGCCGGTGATCCTGATCTTTTCGTTTCGTAGTCTCAACGTGCAAAGCAGAACAGCAGCTACCCCAAGGAAGGACCATGCAACCCTTTCCGTTTTACCTTGACTGGATCATTTCCGGCCAATTTGTTGGCTTGTGCTGGGCGTACCGGCGTGGCCTTTACGCCCAGTCTGGTTTAGATGTCGAGTTGCTCTGGAGCGAAGAAGATCGCACGATTGTCGACAAAGTTGTTTCGGGCGGAATTTGCGCCGGCAGCAGCGAAGACAATCTGATCGTCAGCGGTATCGCAGCTGGCAAGAGAATCAAAGCAGTGGCAGGGATGCTTCAGCAATCGCCGCTGGTGTTGATGACAAAACGATCCACTGGCATTCACTCGTTGACCGATTTGCCTGGACGGCGCGTGGCAATGCACGCAGACGGTATCCGCATTTTGGATGCGGTTTTGGCGCTCTCCGGAATTGAGAGAACGACCATCGATCTGCACGAAGTCAACTTTGATATCGCCAATCTGGTCGATGATCGCTACGACGCCGTGCAAGGGTACGCAATGACGGAGCCGATTGAACTTGCTGAAAAAGGCCTTGAAGTTTGTTTGGTCCCAGTACGCCATCCCCTTTTGCACGCCTATGCCCAGGTAATTTTCACTTCGGAAGAATGTATTGCTCAGAGACCGGAGACTCTGCGCGCTTTTCTTGCAGCATCCTTTGCAGGATGGAGGGAAGCAATGCTTCATCGGGACGAAGCAGCTCAAATTGTGGCTGAGATGGCAGGCACAAATACACGTATGACAACAGAACGACATGTGATTGATGCACTGTCGTCATTTGTTTCGGGTGAGATAGGGATGGAGCGATTTGGCGTGATGGATCTGGCACGATGGCAGCGAAATCTCGACGCGTACGCACGCTTTGAGATTGTCCCTCGCCAGATGACTGTGGCAGAAGTGGTCGATCATCGCTTTCTCGATGAAATTTATGGTATTCCGCAGCGCTGAAGATGGATCGTCGGTGCACTGCCGTCGAACCAGCGGTTGAATCGCTACCGAACTCGCTCCATCGCTTCGATCTGCAGCCAGCCGCCACCCCATTCCTCCTCCAGCCAGCGGCCGCGGATGTGCAGCACTGCCCACGCTGGCGGGTTGTTGACCCCGCGCGGCGGGACAGCGCTGCAAAAATTGACGCCGTCGCTCAGGTAAAAACCTTTGCCGCCGCTCCAGCCAGGCAGCCGCATGCCGGCGACCCGCACCGACTGGCGTGGCATGGCAGCCGCCCCAGCCAGCGCGACGCAGCCGTC
>JAPLGY010000012.1 GCA_026389955.1 Caldilinea sp.
CCGCTAAATTAGGACTTACGCAAGCACCATAGAGACCGTGGGTGATCTCAATTGCTGACGCATGTAGTCGGACAGAAGGCCTTTCTTGACCATGTAAATGGTTTGCCCGGTTTCCCAGGCAACCTGTTTGAGGCAGACCCAGACCAGGATGGCACAGGCGATGTGATTGCGGACGATCCGTGCTTTGCGGCATTGGCAGCGTTCCAGTCCCGTGAGTTGCTTAGTTTCGCGATGAAACTGCTCGATCTTCCAGCGCAAGCTACACGCGTCTTGTGCAGCCCGTGTGTCATCCTGAGTCAAGTCGTTGGTTACGACATACTCCGTGCGCTGTGGAGACAGCACCACCCGGAACAGTTTCACCTTATGCTTCTTGGGAAAGTCCTTAATCTTGATCAACTTGCCATGCTTGCGTTCGGCAGCCGACCACGCCAGGGAGTCCACTCTGCGATAGGGTGCGGCAGCTTTGGAGTCATCGACCTGACGATTGTCCTTGAGTGGGCAATAGTAAATTTTGCCCAGCTGTTCGATATACAGCATCACCTTCTTGGTTGCATACCAGGTGTCCATCAACACAGTTCGAAATTGCAGTTGCTTCTGGTAGACACAATTGGTCAGCATGTCATGCACATGGTCGAGTTTGGTCTTGCCATCGCTTTCTGGCGCATAAATCCGAAAGTCAATGATCCAGAACTGGTCGAGTGTGGGGTTGACATAGACACAGGTCACCACCCCAATCCCTTTGATGAGACCATATGCATTACCGCTGTATTGGCGGCGTACCAATTCAATCTCGGACGAGAAATTCTTGTCCACTACAGTGTCATCAAAGATCAAGCATCCTTCTGGCGTTTGCATCACTTGCTCTTTCACGTTCTCCCATACCAACCGTGGTCTGATCTGGTCTCCGGCCAGATAGCGGTTCACGGCGTCGTGGCTGAACTTCTCTGTGTGCTCGGCAAAATACGTCAGGGTGTAATTGGTCTGGCTGACAAGCAAGTATTGACAGTAGTCGAGTCGAGTGACAGGTTGGCGTATAGTTTTCATGGCTGCTTGTCATAACCCATGCCTACTTATCTTGTCAACTTCAGTCTGCGTAAGTCCTACCCAGAAAGGGATGAGGCTACTTTGTTCCAAAGGCTTCGCACCCCGCCATTGCTGGCGACGCACGCTTCGGTAGAGTACTGGCGGCAGAACGCCAGGTCATGTCCTCATCCTGCGAGGCATGACAGCTACACATGCGACTTCGTGTCGCACTCTTGACATTGGGGTCAAGTATAGTGTTTATGTGACTTCATCGTCTTCGCGAAAGAGTTGTTCAAGCCCGAAATACTCCCACTGACCATGACTCCATTCCGCGTAGTTGGCAGCGATCTGCTTTCTTGCCATGACAAAGAGCGTAAAATCTGCAATTTGCGCTACGACATCGTCGGGCAACTTGTCGAGTTGTCTGTACAACTGCTCACGCATGGTCATCGTCGCCATCCTGCTCTCGCCTTACAATCTGCGATGCCGTTGGTAACGATGCGAGCGATGCACAGGGCGCCAAAGTCGGCGGCAAACTTCTGCTCGAAGGCGTCGACGTAGGAACCAAGCGGCGCAATCCAGTTGGCGGCGAAAGCGTCTTGGACGTAGGGCTGTTTCAAGCGGGACATGTTAGGCGAGGAGAAGGTAGATGCGCTTCATTTGCACTCAGCCGGCTGCCAACGACCTGGCAGGTCTGGTCTCCGTGTTCGGATTCGAGCGAAGTTGGTATTCCTGGATGAGAAGATTGGCAGGAATGTGCAGTCCTTTTTCCAGCCGCCTGATCATGGCCAGGGACAAGGGACGCCGTCTTTCCATGATGTCCCATACGCGCTGGCGTGGGCCGATGTAGGCTTCCAGCGCTTTACGGGTCAGTCCCTGCTGCTCCAGTGCAAATTCAATCAGCGAGATGGGATCAGAGGCAGCGCCCATCGGATAGTGAACATCCTCATACGCTGCAATCAACGTCACCAGCAAATCGAAGCGATCTCCCTCTGGCGTACCTGGGGCGACATTGCCCATCATCTGCTCGACCTCAGCCAGCACCGCCATGTAGTCGGCCTCCGTTCTGATCGGTCGCACGAGCACTGGGTCAGATAGAGGTTGCGTCAATTTTGTCATACTCTGCGTGTGTTCCCACGAACCGAATATAAACGGTCTGAAATTGATACTCAACTTTGACGACAAGCCGATATTCGTTACCGGCAATATTGAAAACAATCCGGTTATCGGGCAGAAAGTCGGCGCTGCGAAAAGCCTTCTTTATGTCTGCCGGCGTTTCCCAGACCGAGCTTTCGACAAGTCGATACCAATCATCGAGCGGCTGGCGAACACGTGGATGCTGTGTTTGAAATGCACGCAACGTCTTGCGGGAAATGATGCGCATCACAACTTCGTCACCTTTTGGGTGACATCGTAACCGAGAAGATACTGTGTGTCAAAAGCTGTGATCTCTGTGGCAATCTGCGCCATCTGCGGATCGAAAAACTCAAGATTGATCCGCAGATGGCGCAGATTACGCAGAGGATCGACGCGCCGCCTCGATGCACCCGACGCCCCACCACAGCAGCAGGACGCACAGCGGCGGCAGGAATGCGGCGGCTGCCGGGCAGCCCGCCGACCCACGCCAGCGCCAGCGCTACGCCGAGCAGCGCCAGCCCCAGGTAGAGCAGCGTGACGGCGCGGTGTCGCCAGGATAGCTTGACCCTTCCGCAGCGATAGCCTACAATCTCTATTAACTGAACCTGTCGATCATGTTCGCAAACCCGGTGGACTACATCAGACACGAGGTGGATTGAATGGAAACCATGACGGCAATCGACGACGCAGAAGTGAGTTTCAAGGGCATTGTTGCACTCAACGAAGCACTCGGCCCTGCCGGCGTGCTCCGGTTCCTTACGCTGCTTCACCGTGACCGGACAGATTACGTTGAAATCTCCCGGCGTCTGTACGAAGGTCAAAGCATCGACGATATCTTCTCACGCGCCCGCAAACAATGGCAGGAATGACGTTTGTTGGCGGCAACTTCACCACGTCCGGCAGTATCGGATAGGCCAGTAAATCCAAAGATTGCGCTGATCCACTGTCTACACGCTCCGCAGTACTTGACTTCATCGAAGATTACAATCGTACCATGGCGAAGCCCTTCAAATGGACTTGTCAGGGCAAGCCACTCATGGCATAAATCGTGGAATTATTTAGGCCGACCTGTACTAGACCCTGTTTTTTGTCCGCAATGTGCGCTCTTTGCTTTCCTGTAGTATCATGTAGCCATCTGGCAAACCCTTGAACGTGGACACATCATCTATGAAACTGGCTGGCTCGCAAATTGCGCAATTGCTCGATGCGTTGCTCGACGCCTACCCGCGCCGCGATGACCTGCGCATAATGATGCGCGTCGAACTGGACGAAAACTTCGACGCCATTGCCGGCGGGGATACACTGCGTGCGGCCGCTTTCAGCCTGATCGAGTGGGCGCAGCGCACTGGGCGCACCGAGGAGTTGATCGCCGGCGCGCGGCGCAGCAATCCTGGCAACCTGGCACTGCAGGCAGTCTCGGCTGCGTTGGTGCTTGTGCCGGACGAGCCGCCGCCTGCCGCGTCGTCGCCAAAGGTCGCTGCATTCCTCCGCAGCAAGAAAGAGGATCGTCTGCGCGTGCTGATGGCGCAATATACAGCCGCCAGCCGGCAGCTCTCGTTGGAACTGAACGCTGCCCACCGCCCGCTTGTGCAGGAACAGTTGTGCCAGTTGGAGGCGGAGATGGCAGGGCTACAGGCAGAAATTGAACAACTCGAAATTGCATCTTCAGGCAGGGAGCGATGACACTCCCAAGCCCGACTGAACTGAAAAAGAATGAATTGAAGAAGCGTTACGAACTGTTGATGCAACAGTATAAAAACGCCTGCCACCAACTGCGCACGACGAACAACGCCGCTGATAGACCATTGCTGCAGGCTCAGGTGGACTCTCTTGAGGAGCAAATGGGTGAAGTGTATAAGGAATTTGAACAGCTCGAACGCCTGCATCCCGATACAACCCGCCAGCGTCAGCAGCACTGGGAAGACGCTCTGGTCGAGATCGATTTTCGCAAGGCGTGGAGCGAGTTTGAGAAAGTCTATCGCAATCACGTCAACCTGAGAGAGGGTGGGGCCGCGCTGCTGCTGGCGCCGGACTTCCGTACGATGTGCGCCGATCTTTTTGTGCGCGAACTCTACAAGCGGCTCCGGGAGAAGCTCCCCAACAACACGGTGCGTCGTGTGCCGTTGGGGATCACCGATGTCAGCCCGCTGACGCCCGATCTCTTTCTCCGGAGGCTGGGCAGCGGCTTTGCTGTGTCGATAGATGGCGCCGACGACGCTGCAAAGGCGCGCACAGTCACCGACAAAATGTGTGCTGCGTTGTTGAAGCCGGGGGACCTGCTTTTTGTCGAGGTAAAAATCTACGTCAATTTCTACCAACACGAGCAATTTCTGGGCTGGCTGCTCGATGTGTTCTGGCCCTCGCTGCGTGCCAGCTTGGACAAAGCTACCCAGGAAGAACGCACCTATCTTAAATGCCTGTTGGTGTTCGCAGTCGACCAGAAGCTGCCTACTAAATCTTTCCCTTTGAAGGAACGCTACTGCCAGCTGAGCCAGTTTGACCCGAGGCATCGTTCACTGGCGCGGGTGCCGCTGGAGAAGTGGAGCTGCGAGGAGGTCAATGCATGGTTGGTGCACCATTCTGGGCTTGAGTTGCCGAACCTAGACGACACAGCACGCGAAATCTATGCAGCCAGCCGCAACGGTGAGCCGATGCGGGTCATAGCTGCTTTGCGGGAACTCTTCAGAGAGCATGGAAACATCTATTACGGAGGTGCTTGATGCCAATTGCTACACCTTACAAATTGAATGAGTTCGGTTGTGGGTAGTGTTGGGATAGTGTGT
>JAPLGY010000081.1 GCA_026389955.1 Caldilinea sp.
TCGGCAGCTGCGGGTCGACAAAAATCTTGACAAAATTGCTCGTCGTGACCGGGTTGGGGATCCACTCGATCGGGAATTTGAGTTGGTTGGCCTCCAACGTGAAGGCCATCGAGAACATGTACAGAACCGGCACCACGACGATCAGGGCCAGCGGCAAAAAGATCAGCCACATCCACGCCGAACGACTGGCCTCTTTGCGCCAGCGCCTCCAGACCGGAGAGGAGGTAGGAGAGGTCGAAGTTGTCATTGCAGGCTCCTTCTCAATACTCGGTACGGCGGCGCATCAGGCTGAAGAGCACAACCGTCACCACGATCATGACCACAGCCATCACCACCGAAATTGACGAAGCATAGCCGAACCGGAAAAACTTCCAGGCGGTCTCATACAGATACATCGACGCCGAACGGGAGGCGTTGCCCGGTCCGCCGCCGCTGATGATGTAGGGCTGCGCAAAGACCTGCATGTGGGCAATAAACTGGGTCACTACCACAAACAGCATAGTCGGCATGATCAGCGGCACCGTGATGTGGCGGAAGGTCCCCAGCCGGCCAGCACCGTCAATTTTGGCCGCCTCGTAAAGCTGCTCGGGAATGTTGTGCAGCCCGGCGATAAACACCAGCATGGGGAAACCAAAGCTCCACCAGACCGTCGTGAGGGCCAGCGCCGACACCACAATCCCTGGGTCGCCCAGCCACGAAATGCGTGGCCCCCCCAGCAGGGTGGTGACAAAATAGTTGAGGATCCCGATCTGGGTGTCCCAGATGCGGATGCCGATGATCCCGATCACCGAGACCGAAAGAATGCCCGGCGCATAGAACAAAACACGCAGCGCGTCGCTGCCAAAAAATTTATGTTTGAGGCCGACTGCGACCAGCAGCGCCAGGATGACGTTGACGATGACCGTCACCACCATAAACTCGGCGGTGTTGCCGAGCACCTCCCAGAATATCTTGTCGTTGAGCAGAGCCTGGTAGTTGGCAAAGCCAATGTACTTCTGCTCTTTGAGCATGATCTTCCAGTCGAAGAGGCTGATCTGCAGCCCCCGTACGATCGGGTAGAGCAAGAAGACCGTAAAGAAAAAGAAATGGGGGAGCACAAACAGGTAGTTGGGCAGCTGCTTGCGCAGTGTCTTCCAGCGTCTGCTGTTCGACAAGGATGTGCTGGCCGGCAGGGCGGTCGTGGTCATGGTCGCATGCGCTCCTTGCACACAAACTGGCTGAACCGAGCTCCCTGTGCGGCACCGCCGACATGCAGGCCGATCCAGAGAGGGACGAAGAGCCCCCACAAAAGGGGCCCTGCAAACATTGGGGCGAGGCCGGGCGTTGCCCCCCAAGCCTCGCCCTGCCGGCTGGCTTTGCAGCCAGCCGGCAATTCACAAACTTACGGACGGTCCAGAATGGCCTGAATCTGATCGTTGCCAGCCTGCAAGGCAGCGGCGATGTCAGCATCCGCCGAAGCCAGCGCAGTGCCGACCGCAGTCTCCCAAGCAGTCTGGATCTCAATGAAGGCCTTGTGCGAGAGATCTGTCCGGCCAATGGCGTTGAATTGCTGCGCAGCCATCGCAACCGAGGCGATCGACTGAACTTCCGGCAACTCCTGAACGCCCTTGAGCGCCGGCACCTGCCCAGAGGTCGCCCAGTAGGCACCATTTTCCACCAGGAAGGTCATCAGCTGCTTGGCCTTGGCAATGCCGTCCTCGTCTACACCGGTCGGGACCGACATGATGTGCGAGTCAAACTTGACAGCCTGGTTGCCATCCGGGGCCAGCGAGTTGATAAAAGCTGTCTTGGTCACCGCAGCAATGTCTGGGTTGTCCCGCATGAAACCACCCGTCCAGGTGCCTTCCCACATGAAGACCAGACGGTTGTTCTTGTAGAGATCCCCAGCCCAGGTCTTGCCCGGCACGGCCGGCGGGGCAACGTAGTGCTTGTACATCAGGTCATGCCAGAACTGCACCGCTGCAATCGACTCGGGGCTGGACAGGGTTGCCGTCTTGTTGTCGGCGCTGATCACACCGCCGCCGTACTGCCAAAGCGTGGTCGGAATGGTGAAGCGGGGCCAGGTGTAATCGATCGCCCAGACGTCTACGTTGTCTTTGTCAAAGCCTTCCTCATTGGGATGCTTGCCGTTGACATCTGTGGTCAGCTGCTGGGCGACGGCAATGAACTCTTCGCTGTTGGCCGGCAGCACGTTGGGATCCAGACCGGCCGCTTCCATCAGGCTGGTGTTGTACCACAACAGCCAGCCGTGGTTGTCGAAGGGGACCGCCATGGTCTGGCCGTCGACGGTGAGCGCATTCATCAACGCCTCATTGAAGTCCTCGCGGGCCAGCGTGCCATCGTTGTAGATCACATCGTCGAGCGGCGTCATCAACCCTTCGGTCGCCATCTGGTTGACCTCAGCCGCGTGGAAGATAACCATGTCGGGCGGCGAGCCGGCCGCCACCGCGGTCGGATACTTCTGGAAGAAGATATCCCACGGGTATCCTTCCGAGTTGAGACAGATCTCTGGATTGGCCTCGCTGAACTGCTGGAGCAACTCAGCAAACACTGCACCGTCGGAGCCGGTCAGACCGTGCCAGAGCACCAGCGGGTCTTCGCACTCGCCAAAATTGTTGACCACCGGCGTCGGTTCGGCTGCCGGAGCCGCAACTTCTTCGACGCTCTCGGCAGCCACTTCACCCGCATCGGCCGGCGCAGCCGGCGCCGCTGCACCGCCACAGGCGCCGACCAACAGCGCCAGAACGAGCAGCAAGGGGAGTGTCCAAAAAACCTTACGCATACACCTTTTCTCCTTTTTGACAAACGAAACCCCAATAAAAAAAGCCGCAGCGGCACAATGCGTCGCTGTCAGGCGTTGAAAAACGCAGCCAGAGGCCGCGTAACAACCCACCCATCAACCTGCCAGACAGATCAGGTCGACTCGCGCTGGCACAGCTGGCATTTGACTTCAAACCGGCGGCCCGGACCGTCAAACTCCCCCTGAATTCGCTCGAAGAGCGCTGTCGCCATCCATTTCCCCATCTCCGCAGGATACTGGGCCACAGTCGTCAGGCGAGGCCTCACCCAGGTCGCCTGGGGAATGTCGTCGAAGCCCATCACCGCCATCTGCTGGGGAACCTGCATCCCAGCCGACTGGATGGCTTCCATGGCCCCGATCGCCATCAAATCGTTGACTGCAAAAACCGCAGTCGGCGGTTCGGGCAGGGCCAATAGATGTTGGGCAGCACGATAGCCGCTCGATTCTGTCCAGTCACCCAGCGTGAAAAGCGCCGGGTCGATTGCCAGACCCGCCTGACAGAGCGCACCCACAAAGGCACTGCGCCGCCGCACACCGGCCGAATGCTCGTTCGTCACACCGATCAGCCCTATCCGCCGATGGCCCCGTTCGCGGACCAGCCAGGAAATTGCCTCAAAAACCGCCTGATCGTCGTTTCCGTAGACCGTATCCACCTGCGGATGGTCGATGTGCTGGCCTAACACAGCCACCGCTGCCCCTGTCCGCGCAATCAATCGGTCAAAATCTGCCTTGACCATGTGGTAAGGCACCAGAATCACACCGTCGACCGGACGCCGGATCACCGACTCGACAAACAACCGCTCCCCCGCATAGGTATGGTCGGTATTGGCAATCATCACATCGTAGCGGTGTGCATGCGCGACATCCTGCACAGCCCGCACCATCGGATGATAGAACGGGTTGCCAATGTCGGCGATCATCATCGCCAGCATCCTCGTCTTCTGCCCGCGCAGGCTGCCAGCGTGCAAATTGGGAAAATAGCCGAGCGACGCTACCGCTTCCAGCACCCGCTGGCGTGTCTCCTCGCCGATCAGAATCGTGCCTTCTGTGCCGCTCAGCACCCGTGAGACCGTACTCTGTGATACCCCCGCTGCTTGGGCAACATCGCGCATGGTGACAGCTTGTTTGTGGGGACTCTCCGGCTTCGACATCACTCGCTCTGTTCATGCAATCGTATGCGGTGATTCGTAATATAGCATACGTTTTTTGCTCTGTCAACAGCCAATTCTTCTTGGGGTGCAAGCAAGAGTTGTCAGTGAGATTGAAATCAGGGCATTCACGCATCTTGCAGGGTCAGAAAACGACAAATTC
>JAPLGY010000133.1 GCA_026389955.1 Caldilinea sp.
AAACCCGGACGCGTCGTGGTGGCTTCCACTGGGGCATGGCCGCTGGCCTATGCATCTCCTACAGGGGGCGCAATGTTCTCCGACGCCTTCCTGGCTGCTCTGGCCCGCGGGATGAGCCTGTACAGCAGTTTCGCCGAAGCACGCTGGGCAGTCGGTGAAGCCTACCCGTCACAAACTCCGCTGTTGGACGACGACGGGGATGGGATTCCCAACGAAACAGAAGATGGCCAGATCGCCGCCACACGTGGATTTGCCTATGCAGGGACTTTCTCCAACATCGCCTGGCCGCCACAGATCGTTTCCTCTGGAGCCGATCGAGATACCGGACAGATTCAAGCCCGAATCGAAACACAGGGAAACAACAACGTAAAACGCGTCTGGGCGAAAATCTATCCGCCGAGCTACGCCCCCCCCACTGAGGGAGAAGAGCTGGTGACAGAGAATGTGCCAGAAGTTGAATTGACCCTCCAACTGCGCAGCGGCGTCTACGTCGGCACCTACTCCTTTACGGAGCCAGGCGACTATCGCGTGGTCGTCTATGCCACCGATAGCCGTGACCTCTTGTCGAGACCTGTAGATGCAGGGAATGGAGTCGATGAAGAACCGACACCCGTCACACCGACACCCGTCGCACCGACACCAGTCGCACCGACACCTGTCGCACCGACACCCGTCGCACCGACACCCGTCGCACCGACACCCGTCGCACCGACACCCGTCGCACCGATGTTGGGACTCAAGCTTTATCTGCCCTCTGTACAGCGCAGTGTCGTGACGGGCGCAGCTGCCGACGAAAATGCAGACACAGATCCGCTCACGCCGATCCCGATGGAGGAGCCTACACCGCTGGCCACACCTACACCGCCGGCATTGGACAGCCAGCCATCTGTGCAGCCAATCAACCAGAACAGGCTTTTCTTGCCGCTGGTTGGCTATTGATACCAGCCCGTGCGCACACTGAGTTTCTCGGCTCAGTGTGCGCACGAAATTTTGGCCATACACGCAATAAAAATTGTCAAGAGGAGACCAATGCAAACACAACATCAACTGTCCAAAAGCACGCTTCTGTTTTGCATGGTGGCACTCTGTTTGTTGTCAGTGTTGGCGTGGGGTGCCCCATCACGGGCACAAAATAACACCATCCCACCGCTTACACCGACCCCGACCAGTACAATTCCTGCCGGGACACCGACGGCCACCCCACAGCCCCCTACCCTGACCCACCTTCGCCCCGATCGAGGCCGCTCCGACCTGCCCAATGAAGTCTACCTCTATGGCTCTCTCTTTGCTGCTGGTGCCACTGCGTCTCTGCACTCAACAGGAGAATACACCCTCTCCACTTTCTTTGTGGACTCCACACGTCTGAAGGCGTTCATCCCAGCCGGCTTGCCAGCCAGTACCTACGCCGCTCGCATCGTCAATCCCGACGGTGCAGCAGCCACACTCGCCAACGCCTACACCAGCTTCGATGCCGCCAACGATGACCTCCATGCCTACAGCTACGAACTCTGGAGCGACCCGATGGCCGTGCGCGCCGGCGATACCGCCACCACCCTCGGACTCGTCGTCCACCGGCAAGGAGGCAAAAACCCAACTCCCGTCACCGTACACTTCTACAACGGCAATCCCAACCAGGGAGGCACCAAGATCGGGGAAGGCACCATCGCACTGCTCTCTCCCAGACAGTCCCAAAGCACCTCAGCAGTGGCCTGGGTTCCACCCGCACCAGGCACCTATGAGCTCTTTGCCGTGATCGACCCCAACAACCAGTTTGCAGAGTCTCTGGAGACCAACAACCTCATCAGCCGTACCCTGTCCGTGCTTCCACCCGCAGCCGACCGCATTGCACCCCGTGTTGCCAGTTTCACCATCGGCGACGGCAGCGGGCTCGTCACCTCTCCCCAGGTGATCCTCAATGTCTCCGCAGAAGACCCGACACCGGGCAGCGGGGTCGCCAGCCTGTTTTTTCAGGAGTTCGAATACAGCCAAGGAGCTGGTCAGTGGGTGCCCACCCAAGACTCAGGCTGGCTCACCTACACCACCAGCCCCCTCAACTTCCCCTGGACACTCAGCCCAAACGCCGGCATGAAGTACATCGATGCCTGGGCCGCCGATGCAGCCGGCAATGTCTCGGTCTATCCCTTTCACCGTCTGGTCACCTACAACCCGCCGGTCGATTCCGTCGCACTCAACCAGACACGCATCTACCGCTACGAGGTCCCTGCCCAGACACGCCTGAACGCACGCATCGAACCCATCTCCGGCGACCCAGACCTCTATATCTGGCCGCCAGATACCTCAGCCCCCCCCTTTGTAGCAACCTCCCCGGAACACAGGTCGAACAACTCTCGATCCAGGTCGACAGCCCAGGTACCTACCAGGTCGAAGTGTATGGCTACAGCGCAGCCGAGTACCGACTCTCGGTCACTTGGACGCCTGCACAGACAACGCACGCACGCCTCTCCACAATACAGGTTGACGCTGACAAACCCCTCCCAACCGCCCCCGCAGTGGCCTCCGTCACCCTGCCCCCCACCCGCTTCGCCGTCGCTGCACCAGCTGCCACCGATCTGACTACCCCTTCCGAGCCCACAGAACCGCCGACCTCCACCATCTACCTGCCTGCGGTGGCTCGCTAGTACAGGTGGCCCGAACCAACCCGGCATTTAGGCGACAAGGGGGGTTCGCTGACAGGTCCACTTTTCGCCCCATCGGGGCACATGACTTTAGAACCGGAATACATTCATGGCGCTACGCAGATTGATTGCAGTACTCCTCAGCTTCGTGATCCTGGCACAGAGTTCCAATGTACTGTCGTCTACACAGAACCTGCGCCAGACGACAGTCACCCTGGCCAATGCTGCCGCCTCATCAACCTACACCCTCTCCGGCCGGGTAACCGACAACAATGGGAATGGGCTGGCGGGTGTGGTGCTTACAGCCAATCTCTTTGCAGAACCCAATGACAGCTGCGCCGATGCAAAGCCCGTTCACAGCGATGGGGTTCCTCAGGAACATCGTTTCGAGAGCGTCGCCGACGTCGATTGGGTCTACTTCGATATGGTCGAAGAGGAACAGTACCTGGTCGACGCACAGGGGGTCGACACCGACGACGCCGATCTGTCGATTCGGCTCTACACAGACTGCAACAGCGCCATGATGCCGATCACCAATCCTTCGTTCAGCCCGGCCGTGCGCTACCAGTTCAAAGCGCCCAAGACCGGACGTATCTACATGCGGCTGGAAAACGACAACAAACTGGTCGAGGGCACGCAGTCCTACCGATTGTCGGTGCGCAACCTCAGCACCTCTGCACAGCCTGGGCTACTGATCCTCGTCGCCGGCCGGCTGCGGACAGGAGACCCTCTGCAGAGCAACATCAACCAGATTGCAACCGACATCTACAACCTCTTTCTGGAACGGGGCTACGAACACAGAGACATCTACCTGATTGCCGCAGATTTTCTGCCCAACCGAGACGCACCAGGGGACGTTGCCGAGGTGCGCAATGCGATTACAACCTGGGCACGCGAACAAGGTGCGGGCAGCGCGCGGCCGGTCACGATCTACATGGTCGACCACGGGGATGCCGACAAATTCTATCTGGATGGTGTGCGCGGGCAGGTCATCACCCCTGACGACCTGGACAGCTGGCTGACTGAGCTGGAGACCGCCAGACCTGGCGTGCGC
>JAPLGY010000750.1 GCA_026389955.1 Caldilinea sp.
GACGGGCAAACGCCGTGCCCGCCGCATCGAAGTATTCCATGCGAATGCGGTAGTCGCCGCTGTCAAGGGTAGCCTCGTAGGTTTGCTGTGTGCGTGACTGTACTCGCCACTTGTCGATGACCAGCCGGTCGTCGAGATAGAGCCGGACACCGTCGTCGGTCTCGACGGTGAAGCGATACCGGCCTGCATCCAGGCGGAGCGTGTTTGTCCAGCGCACAGAGAAGTTGTCCGCCGGCAGACCCGATCCTGGCGAGCCGTTGCCCCAGTCAAAATCGATGTCACGATCGGGCCGCACCCATGCCGGGCTGCCGCCCAGGTCGCGACCGGCAAAGTACTCGCCCGTGTAGGAACGGGTCGGCGTCACCGGGCGCCATTCTGACGAGGGGGCCTCCCCCCCGCCGTTGCCCCCGCCGTTGCCGCCGCCGTTGCCCCCGCCGTTGCCGCCGCTGACCCGCTCCCAAGCCAGCCTCACCAGGGCGTCGCCGGTAAACTCGACATACTCCAGCCGCACCGGGATCGCCCCGCCAGGCAAATGGATGTCCGCTGTAAATTCGGTCGGTGACTGTTGGCGCCACTGGTCGATCAGCAATTGATTGTGGACGTAGAGGCGGGCGCCGTCGTCGACCCGCACGCGGAAGCGATAGAGGCCGGCCTCCAGGGAGACCGCCCGGTTCCAGCGCACCGAAAAGGTGTCGTTGTCGACGAGGCCCGGCACTGGGGAGCCTGTGCCCCAGCTGTAGTCGATGGCGCCACCCTCCCCGCGCACAAGCACCGGTGCGTTTGCCAGATCGGGGTTGTTGAAGTACTCTGCCGTCCAGATTTCATCGGGCGGCACAGGGGGCGTCCCGCTGGCCACAGAAAACCAGAAAAGCGCGACCCGGGCCTCGCCTGCATCCTCGAAGTACTCGACGCGCAGCGGCACATCGCCCTCCAAGGCAATCTGCCCCGAATCAAAGGTAGTAGCCGCCTGTACCCGCCAGCCATCGATGACGAGCTGATCGTCGACAAAGACACGCACGCCGTCGTCGACCGTGGCCCGAAAACGGTAGGCGCCCTTGGGGAAGTTCACCGTGTTCGTCCAGCGCACAGAAAAGGCGTCGGCGTCGACAAGGCCAGCAGCAGGTGAACCCCTCCCCCAGTCAAAATCGACCTGAGGGTCGTGGCTGCCCGCCTCCAGCTCGAGTGTGGCCGAGAAGGTGCGGGAGACGCCATGGTCGTACCAGGCGTTCAGGACCAGCTGATCGTCGACGAAGAGCCGAGAACCATCGTCGCTGTTGAGGGTAAATCGGTAGCTGCCCCGCTCCGTCACCTCCAGCGTACGCGTCCAACGCGCCGCAAAATTGTCGGCTGCAATTTCTGGCGCCGGTGACCCCACACCCCAAGAAAAATGGATATCGGCGTCGATGCGTGTCAACGCAGGTGCAGCGACGAAGGATCGATTGTTCCAGTAGCTGGCCTGCCAGCCGGCGCCGCTCCATGTGGCCCCCCCCAGGGCGCCAGCAGGCTGCGCCTCTGCGGGCGCTGCACCGACAAGCCACATCCCCATCCACAATACAACGGCGAACTGCACAGCCCGACGCCATGAGCGGTCTGACAACAGGCACAGCGTCTGGATGCACATGACGCCCCCTTTCTCAACCTCACAAAATGAACTTCTCTTTTCAAGAACGCTTCCCTGTGGCCAGCGGTTCCCCTTTGCCCCTCGCATCCGATGTAACACACCAAACATCCCCATCTGTTTTGAAGAGCATGGATCACCCGCCTACAGGAGCACACTCCTTTTTCAATCTGAGAATTGCTGGCCTGTTGGATTGCCTGTTTGGGCTGGCCTGGTCCCGGTGTTAAAATAATTTTTTATGCGTGCACTGGTCATCAGCGACAAAGTCGAGCCCATCTTATACAGCGCTGGCATCAACCAACATGTCGGCAAGCTCGACCTGGTCATCAGCTGCGGGGATCTCCCCCATTATTATGTCGAGTATGTGATGACGCTGACCGGGCGCCCGACCTATTTCGTGCACGGCAACCACGCTCGCGAGGTCGAATACCACAGCCAGCGTGACGACCATTGGCGGGCGGTCAGCGAACCGGAAGGGGCGGTCAACCTCCACGCACGCACCGAGCGCGAGCAGACCCTGCTATTGGCTGGGCTGGAAGGTTCGATCCGCTACAACGATGCTCCACGTTTTCAATATACGAATGCAGAGATGCTGTTTACGATCTGGGGGATGGTCCCTCGTCTGCTGACCAACCGCATCCGCTACGGACGCTATCTCGATGTGCTGGTGGCGCACTCCCCTCCTTGGGGAATTCATGACCAGCCCGACCGTCCCCACCAGGGGTTCAAAAGTTTTTTGATCTTTATGAAATGGTTCCGCCCTCGCTATTTGCTCCACGGCCACATTCATCTCTACCGGCGCGATGTCATCACCCAGACCCGCTATCTCGACACCGAAGTGATCAATGTCTATCCGTACCGAATTTTGGAGCTGGAACCAAAACCAATGAGCCAGCAGCGGCTGGAAGGCAAACGATTCGTATGAAGTATCATCTGGTCACCTTGGGCTGTCCCAAAAACAAAGTGGACAGCGACGGCATCGAAATGCAGCTGCGTTCTGCCCACTATCGTCCCACCGACCGTCGCCAGGAAGCCGACGTATTGATCGTCAACACCTGCGGTTTTCTCGAAGCGGCCAAAGAGGAGTCGATTGCGGCTCTCCAGGAGCTGAGTCGGCGCAAACGCCGCGACCAGCTTCTGATTGCGGCAGGCTGTCTGGTACAGCGTGCCAGCACCGAAGTCGTCGACCGGGTGCCCAAGGTCGATGGGCTGTTGGGCACCCGGCGCTGGATGGACGTGTTGGATCTGCTGAGCCAGATCCGTGCTGGCCAGCAGCGGCGGCGTCTCGAACGGTACCCAGTGCTCGGCGACACGGAGCCCCCCTTGCTGCAACAGCGGGGGGTGCCAGCGCTGCTTGGGGACCCGCTGCACGAGTTCAGCGCGGCCACGCCACGTCCCCCGGTCAACGCGGGCAGCGCCTATCTCAAAATTTCCGATGGCTGCAACGCCCCCTGCGCGTTCTGCACGATTCCTTCTTTCAAAGGCAAGCTGCGCAGCCGACCGCTGGCAGCTGTCGTAGACGAGGCGGCCGCTCTGGCTGCGGCGGGCGCACGCGAGCTGGTTGTCGTCGCCCAGGACACCACCGACTACGGCCGTGACCGCGGGGAACCCAACAGCCTGCCCCAGCTGCTTGCGGCGATCTGCCAGCGCACCGACGAAGCGCTGCGCTGGGTACGGCTGATGTACGCCTATCCTGGCCATGTCAGCGACGAGCTGATCGAAGTCATG
>JAPLGY010000122.1 GCA_026389955.1 Caldilinea sp.
AGGGAAGGTAGCCATAGAGCAGCAAGGGGGCCAACAGGGCCGCCAGCCAGAGCAGCCAGACCCGCTGCGGGCGCAGCAGCGCCGGCTGGCGCCAGACCAGGTAGACTGCCAGGCCAGGGGCCAGCAGAAGTGTGGTGCGATGGTGGGTCAGCCCGAACCCTACCAGCGCCAGCAGCAAAGCCAGCTGGCGGTTTCGTCGTATAGGGGAGGCAAAGTCAAGGGAAAACGCCCGCTGCAAGATCAGAGCAACCAAGAGATTGTGTAACGCATAGACCTCGGCGACGGTCGCCTGCTGCCACCAAACAGGGCCGAGCGCAAAGGTGGCCGCGGCTGCAGCCCCTCCCCAGCGGGGCCCACGCAGCCCTTCTGCGCGCAGCAATGTCATGGCGGCCATCGAAAGGACAGCGGCCGCCGCCGCCGCTGCCGCCGCACTGAAGAGATTGACCCGCCAGGCCCAGTTGCCCGCCAACAGCAAATGGCTCCAGAGCCCGCCGACCAGGGTGTACAGCGGATAGCCGGTCGGGTGGGCAATCCCAAAGGTGGGCAGCACCAGCTGAAATTCGAGCGTGTCGTCGAACAGGGCAACGAGCGAAGGCGCAGTGGTGCGCAGATAAAGCAGAAAAACGAGCAGCCCAAGGAGCCCAGCCAACCAGCGATCGTGCAGGAAGCCCCAGCTTTGTAAAGCAGCTCCGGCAGTGTTGTCTCTTGGTCCTCGTCCCATGCGGTGCAGTGTACCACACTTGCCCCCTGCTTTGGGGAAATGCAGCCGCTTTGGTATGATGGACCCACGGCCAGAGACTCGACCACAACAAACAACATCCTGGCCGGCAAAGCATTGGTTGTCTCTATGAATCGATCACTTCTCATCCGTCTGACTTTGACCTTGGCAGTCGTTGCGGGTGTGATCCTGTATGGAGGATCCAGCTGGGCCCTGGCCCAATATCTGACGGCGGCGCTGGTCAACACCCCAGCCTCTGTTCTTTGGGTGTTAATCGCCACATCGATGGCTTTGCTGGTGCCGGTCGGGTTGGTCCTGATCGGTGTAGCAGGTCTGGAGCGTGAGCGGGCCTGGGAGATTGCCTTGGGCGTGCTCGTCGCCTGCGCTCTGGCCGCCGTGGCCTACTGGGCTGTTGGGTTTGCCTTGCACTTTGGCGGCATTGGGTTGGTCTATGTGAGGCCAGAGCTGAGCGCACTTGTCTGGGAGTGGAGCCCGCTGCCAGCCAATTGGGGGACGGGCTGGGGAGCGGCAGGGCTCAGCGGCTGGTTTTTGGCGGACAGCGAGCTGACCGCCACGGCCTACGCGCTCTTTTTCAGCCAGATGCCCTGGCTTTTTGTGGTGACCCTGCTGCCGGTGATGGTGCTGCTCGACCGGGCATCTGCTTTGGCGCCTTGGCTGTTGGCACTGCTGCTCGGCGGGGTAATTTATCCGCTGGCCGGCAACTGGGTGCAGGGTGGGGGGTGGTTGGCGGCCTTGGGGCGCAACCTGAACCTGGGACATGGGTTTGTCGACCCTGGAGGAACAGGTGTGGTCTTTTTGTTGGCTGCTGTTGTGGGAGGCGTGGCGCTGGTCGTTTGGGCACCTCGCCGCCCGCTGGCAGAGGAAGAGGCTCGGTTGCCAGCCGACCGCCGTCCGCTGCGGACTGTGGTCGGCAGCCTGTTGTTGTTGGTGGCAGTCCCCGGCTGGCTGTGGGCAAACCCGCTGCAGTTGGAAGCGTTGGGGCCTTTGGGGGTGATGCGTGGAAGCGTCAACGGGATACTCTCGGCGGTTGCGGGTGGAATTTTTCCCATCTTTTACACCTGGTTTGTCACCGGGCAGAGCAACCCGGTGCTGGTCGGTCGCGGGGTCGTGGCCGGGACAGTGGCTGGCCTGGCGTTGGCCCCCTTTGTGCCAACGCTGCCGGCCTTTCTGGCCGGTTTGCTGGCTGGAACGATGCTGCCCTTGCTCACCTATGTGGTCGATCTTCGGGCCAGGTTGAATGATACGACCGGGTTGGTGGCCAGCGTAGGCGTGCCGGCTCTGCTGGGGTTGCTGGGGGTGGGGGTTGCGGCCGATGGCAGGGTCGGAATCGGTTGGCAGATGGCTGGAAACGAGGGCGTTTGGGGTGGGACAGGCCAGGGGGTCTCCGGGCTTTGGGTGGCGACCGGTTTTCTCTCCGACTGGCTTGGGCAACTCCAGGCGCAGGTGATCGGGGTCACCGCTCTGCTGCTCTGGGGCGGGGCCGCAGCGCTTTTCAGCTGTGTGCCTCTGGCCTGGATCGCCTGGAGTGTGCAGCGCAGCGCAGCGCAGCTGGCGGCGGTTGGGGCCGCCGAAGAACACAGCCAGCCCGGCCCCCCCTTCGAAACGGTGCCGACAGAGCGGCGCCGCATCTTTCCGCCTGTCTCCAACGACCTCTGAATTCCAACGACCTCTGAATTCCAACGGGGGAGAGACGATTCAGAGCAGGCTGACCAACACGGCGACCAGCAACAAGGCTGTGGACAGCCCGAGCAGCAGGCGATTTTCCCGAAGGCTGGCCCGCCAGCTGCGTGTCGGGGACCGTATCGGCAGCAAAGGAGGGTATGCTGCCAGCGAATTGGCCTGCTGGGCAGAGCCAAGCAGCAGGCTGCGAAATTCGTCGGCGGTATTGGGGCGTTCGTTGGGATGCATCGAGAGGGCTCGAAAGATGGCATGCTCGACGCGCGGGGAAATTTCTGGGTTGAGCTGGCGCAGCGGTGCCAGCAGACCGGGCCTCAGAAAGCGTTCTTTGGCGTCTGCGGGCGGCTGGCCACAGAGCAGATGATACAAAGTGGCTCCCAGCGAGTAGAGGTCGCTGCGGCTGTCGGTGAAACCGGTGTCGCCTCCATACTGTTCGAGCGGGGTATAGGCAACCGTGCCACGCCCCTGTACGACCGTGACCGTGCGGCTGTCGTTGGTGCGCAGCACCTTGACCAGCCCAAAATCGACCAGTTTGACCGTCCCGCGCGGGGTGACCTTGATATTGCCCGGTTTGATATCGCGATGAACCACCGGGGGGCTCTGGCCATGCATGTATTCGAGCGCGTCCAACAGCTGGGCAGCGTAGAGAAGCACCTGCGTTTCTGGCAGCCGTTCCCCGCGGCGCGCCGTCTCCAACAAAATCTCCTGCAGATCGCGGCCATCTACAAAATCCATCACCAGATATTCGCGGCCCGCTGTCGAAAAATAGTCGGAAACTTTGGGCAGATTGGGGTGGTCCAGACGCGCCAGGGTGCTGGCTTCGATGCGAAACTGTTCGGCGATCTGCTCCAGATCTTCGCGCGTGGCCGAGCTTTCGGTCAGCCCGGGCAGCACCTCCTTGACAGCGCAGACCCGCCCGGTCAGGCGCAGGTCGTTGGCACGATAGACGGCCCCCATCCCTCCCTGTCCGACCAGTTCCTGGATGGCGTACCGTCCGCGCAGAACTTTGCCAGTTTCTAGGACAGGGGACATGGATCCCCCGGCCGTCGGTCAGGAGTGCAGCGCTGTTTGAACGCCGTTGTTGTCATTGCATAACTCTGATATAATCGGGCACAATTGCACAGAAGGAATTGTACCATGTTGGCAAAATTTTGTCAGAACCAATTGGGGGGAGGAGGCGTCGTGCAACCCCATCCATTGCCTGCAGACAGAGGCAGTTCGGACCGACGAGAAATCTGATGCGACCTGAACCGAGTCCAACCGCTGGCCACCAGCCCTCTACCCCAGCAGCACCCAAAGAACATGCGATGCTGGTTTTGCAGCGCGGCGCAGAAGCGGGACGGCGCTGGCCGCTGGACCGCAGCCGTCCGTTGACCATCGGCCGCGACGACGCCTGTGACATTCACCTGCCCGACCGTCAGGTCAGCCGCCTCCATGCCCGGGTCTGCTGGTCAGGCGATCACTACCAGGTCGAGGATCTAGGCAGCAAAAACGGCACCCATGTCAACGGCCAGGAGGTGTCCAGCAAAATGGCCTGCCCGCTGCAAGATGGAGACGAACTGCAGATCGCACTCCGGTTCA
Source organism: Caldilinea sp. (assembly GCA_026389955.1). The sequence goes on from JAPLGY010000122.1 coordinate 3,998, forward strand.
AACTGGCATTTGTCGATGCTGGAGCGACTGCCCCGCTTTCGATTGAGGGCGACAAGCAGGGGTTGCGCGTCGACAAGGAGACGCGCCAGGTCATTGTCAACGGGAACTGGATCGATCCCCCGCTCAGCCTGCACCAGTACCGGCTGATCGAAGTGCTCTGGGACTCTGGCGGCAGCGTGATCACGCGCGACCAGATCGTCGAGGCGGTCTGGCCGGAGGCTGCCAGCGAAGGAGTCAGCGAACAGGCGATCGACGCGCTGGTGCGCCGTCTGCGCGAGCGGATCGAAGAATGTGACGATGAATTTCGCTACATTGTCACTGTGCGCGGCCACGGCTTCCGCCTGGAAAATCGTTGAAACCGTCGAACAAAGAAATGGCTGTCGACCCAACGATGTCTAGCCGAGTACCCTGATGCTGCAACTGTCCGATCTGGGCCTGTATTTGCATATCCCCTTCTGCGAACACAAATGTCCCTACTGCGACTTCAACACCTACGCGGGCATGGAAGCGTCTTTTCAACCCACCGTGGACGCGCTGTGTTCGGAGATGGCACAGTGGGCGGATCTGTTGGCGGAGCGCACGGTGAAAACTGTCTTTTTGGGCGGGGGGACGCCGACTGTGCTCCAAGACGAACAGCTGTTTCAGCTGCTCGAAGGGGTGAGGCGCTGTTTCCGGCTGGCCCCGGATGTCGAGATCACCAGCGAAGCCAACCCGGGTACCGTCGACCGCTCTCGATTTGCGGTGCTGCGCAGCCTTGGGGTCAACCGGTTGAGTATGGGCGTGCAAAGCCTGCGGGACGACGAACTGCGCTGGCTTGGGCGCATCCATACGGTCGAAGATGTCTATGAGGCCTATGCAGCGGCACGCCAGGCAGGTTTTACCAACATCAACCTGGATTTTATCTTTGGGTTGCCCGAGCAAAGCCCGACAGCCTGGCAGGAGACCTTGACCCAGGTTGTGGCGCTGGCACCGGAACATGTGAGTTTGTACAGCTTGATCGTAGAACCGAACACCCCCCTCTTTCAGTGGGTCAAGAGCGGCCGGGTCCCAGCCCCCGACGAGGATCTGGCCGCCCAGCTGTACGAGATGACCCTGGAGCAGCTGGCCCAGGCCGGGTACCTTCACTACGAAGTCTCCAACTGGGCGCGCCAGCGCTCGCCCGCAGACAACCTCGACGAAACTTTGCACTTTGCGTCCAGGCACAATCTGGTCTATTGGCGCAACGGAGACTATCTGGGGATCGGGCCAGGTGCCCATAGCCACCTGCGCAGCCAAGGCCCTGCGGGTCTGGTGGAACGGCGTTGGGGCAACCGCAGGCCAGTGCCCAGCTATGTGCGCCGCGTCCATCGCCGGGAAACGCTGACCGAATTCGTCGAAGAAATTTCCCCCCGGCTGGCGATGGGAGAGAGCATGATGGTCGGCCTGCGGCTGGTGCGCGAGGGGGTCCCCCATCGACGGTTCGAACAGCTGCACGGGGTCGCCGCCACAGCGGTGTTCGCACAGGAGCTGGCGCTGCTGGAAGCGGCCGGGCTGCTCTACGTGGACAACGAGCGGGTCCGGCTTACCCCCCACGGCCTCCTGATGGGAAATCAGGTCTTTATGCAATTTTTGCCCGAATCATAGATCTTGCGTGGAAGGGGAATTTTCATGGGACGCGCGCTCTATCCAGGCACTTTTGACCCGATTCACAACGGCCACATCGATATTGCCGTGCGGGCCAGCCTGCTGTTCGACCGGGTCGTCTTGGCGATCTACGATGCTCCTCCCAAAAAACTGCTTTTTGACACGGCGGAACGGCTGCAGCTGGCACAGCAAGCCCTGGCCCACCTGCCGAACCTCGAGATCGTGACCTACAAAGGGCTGACCGTCGAATGCGCGCGCGAACAGAAGGCCGATGTGGTGGTGCGCGGCCTCCGCAACGTGGCAGACTTCGAGTACGAGCAACAGATCGGCTGGGCCAACGGCGGAATGGCTCCTGAGCTGGAACTCTGCTGCCTTTTTTGCAGCAGCGACTACGCCTATTTGAGCGCCACCATCTTGAAAGAAGTGGCGAGCCTGGGCGGAGAATGCGGGGCCTGGGCCCCTGGACATGTGCTGGACGCGCTCGGACGCAAATTTGACCGCCCGCTCCGCAGCACAGCACAAAAACCGTATCTGCGTCGCGAAGACAAACTGGTCCACCATGACTGAATAAAGTGGGGGGTGCTCTATCGCAATTTTGCAGATCATCGATCAACTGGATCGCATTCTGGAAAACAGCCGGCGGCTGCCGATGTCCTCGCTGCGCATGGTCGACTACGCGCTGGCCAGCGAAGCCCTGGAACGGCTGCGGATCAACGTTCCCAGTTCGATTATGGAAAGTGAACGCATGTTGCTGGAGCGTGACCGCCTCCTGGAGGCGGCTGAGTCAGAAGCAGCCCAGATCGTCGAACAGGCCCGCCGTCGCGCCCGGGAGATCCTGGAGAGTGACGCGCTGGTCTCTGCCGCTCGTCAGGAATCTGAACGAATCCTGATGGACTCGCAGCGTGCCGCCGAGCAGCGTCGCGATGAAGCCGACCGCTATGCGGTCTATGTGCTGGAGGAATTGGCCACCAAGCTGCGCAGCATCGGGCGGCAGGTCGACAATGGCCTGGATCTGCTGCGACAGAATCTGGAGAGCCAGCGAACAGAGGGCGGCACCTCCTGAGAGGCTGCACCTGCACCGGCTCTCGTTTGACAGAACCCGCTCCAGACGCTATACTGCTTCTCTGTTTTGATATGCTGTATCCTGGCAGGCAGGATGGGATGGGTCGAAAGCGCCCCTCCTCCTTGGCAAACAGGAGGCTACGCTATGCAGTTCAATGTAGCACAGCTGCTCAAAGAACCGATCGGGGCGACACGACTGTACGAGTTGAACGAGTCGCTTACGGGGTTGGATGCGGAGCTGAAGTTTTTGGGCCCGCTGGTGGGCCAGGTCCAATTTTTACGGACCAACAGTGGGATTTTGGTGGCCGGCCAGCTGAGCACGGTGATTCAGACAGGCTGCAACCGCTGCGCTGAACCGATCGCAGTGCCTGTGCGCTTTGCGCTGGAAGAAAGTTTCCACCCGTTGACCGAAGTGTTCAGCGGCCGCTATCTGCGGCGGGATGAGTACGAAGGGGACGAATCGGATCTCGACGATGCTGCCTTGTCAATCGACGAACAGCACATCCTGAATCTGGCTGAGGTGGTGCGTCAGGCGATCTGGCTGGCATTGCCGATGTATCCTGGCTGCAGCTGGGAGGGGGCTGGAGAGTGCCCCAACCTGGTCAAACATCTGCAAGAACTGGACCGTATGGAGAATGTCGAGTTCCATTCGGAAGCTCTCAGACGAGAGCAAAAAGTGGAAAAAGACCCGCGTTGGTCTGCTCTGCTTCGGTTGCGCGACAATGAAAAAAGCGCTTGATCTTGGGACGCGGGCTCACCGCACAGAGAAGGAGATACAATGACACCGTTACCAAAACGAAAATTGAGCAAAGGGCGCCGGGACCGCCGCCGTGCCCATGACGCGCTCGGTGTGCCTGCGTTGGGGGTGTGTGGCAACTGCCGCCAACCTGTGTTGCCCCACCGGGTCTGCCCGCACTGCGGCTTCTACAAAGGGCGGCAGGTGGTGGCCATCAAGGACCAGGCTGCCCCCAAGAAGTAGCTGTGCACAGCGAGCTCTTCCCCGGAGAGCGTTTGAACAGCCGCTATCGCTTGATTACAGGAGGGATTTGGATGAACCAACCAAATCCTTCTTTGTTTTTAGCGCCTTGTCGGGAGGCTCGGGATTCGTATGCAACCGTTTTTACATCTGGGTGCTGTCAACCGCACTGCCTTTCTCTTTCCTGGGCAAGGCAGCCAGAAGGTAGGGATGACCCAGGAATTGGTCGACACATTTTCGCAGGCGCGCGCCGCATTGGAAGAAGCCGATGCGGTGCTGGGCTTTTCCCTCAGCCGCCTGATGCTGGAAGGCCCTGAAGAGGAGCTGACAGATACGCTCAACGCCCAGCCGGCCCTGTTGGCAGCCGGCGTCGCGGCGATGCGGGCTTTGGAAGCTGAAGTGGGCGACGCACTGTCGCTCGGTGGGGAGAATGTCTTTGTCGCCGGACACAGCATGGGGGAGTACACGGCGTTGGTGGCTGCCGGCTGCATCAGCTATGCGGATGGGCTGCGGCTGGTGCGCGAACGGGGTCGGCTGATGAAGCAGGCTGGCGAACAGGCGCCCGGCCTGATGGCAGCGATTTTGGGGCTGGATCAGCCCCAGGTCGACGCCGTCTGCGCGCAGATCGCAGGGGACGACGCCATCGTGCAGATCGCCAATGACAACTGCCCAGGCCAGCTGGTCATTTCCGGCAACCGCAGGGGGATGGAACAGGCGATGGCGGCCCTGTCGGCTGCTGGGGCCCGCAAGGTTGTGCCGCTGGCGGTCAGCATCGCAGCGCACAGCCCGCTGATGCAACCCGCAGCCGACGCACTGCGCTCCGCTATCGAAGCCACGACAATTCTCCCTCCCCAGGTCGTTGTGATCGGAAATACTTCGGCTGGCCCCCTGGAGAGCCCAGAAGCCATCCGCGCGGAACTGGTGGCACAGCTGACCGGCAGCGTGCGCTGGACAGAGTCGGTCCAGCGGATGGCGGAGGC
>JAPLGY010000642.1 GCA_026389955.1 Caldilinea sp.
GGCGGCAACCAGCAGAAGGTTGTTCTGGCGCGGGCTCTGGCGGGCGAGGTCCAGGTATTGCTGCTCGACGAGCCGACGCGCGGGGTAGATGTTGGTGCTCGCCAGGAGATCTACCGGATCATCGGTGATTTAACGGCGCAGGGGGTGGGGGTGTTGCTGGTGAGTTCGGATTTGTCGGAGCTGTTGGGGGTTGCGGACCGGCTGGTTGTGCTGCGTGAGGGACGCCAGGTGGCGACGCTGGCAGCCGGTGAGGCCAGCGCCGAGGTGGTATTGGGGTATTGTTTTGGGGTGCAGCCGGCGACGCTGCACCCGACCAAGAGTCAGGATGGGGTGGATGCGGGCAGATAGCGGGGGGGTGCGGCAGGGAGCCCGGCGTTGGCTGAGGCTTTATGGGACGTTTGCTGGTTTTGTGGCGATGGTGGGAATTTTTGCGTTGATGCGGCCTGGAATCTTTCTGAGCCCGAACAACCTGCGCAACATCACCGAACAGGTTGCGATTTTGGCGATTGTGGCCATCACGATGACGGTGGTGATGGTGGTGGGCGATTTCGACCTGTCGGTGGGGGCGATGGCCAGCCTGAGCGGGGTGGTGGTGGCGGATCTGTTGATTCAGGGGCTGGGGGTGTGGCCTGGGTTGGCGGTTGCGCTGCTGGTTGGGGGGATTGGCGGGCTGTTCAACGGCTTGTTGGTCGCCTATTTTGGGCTGTCGGCGTTTGTGGCGACGCTGGCGACGATGACGGCTTTTCGAGGGCTGGCGCTCTTTTACACCAACGGCTCGACCCTCTTTTCGGGGATCCCGGAATCCTTCAAGTTTTTTGGGCAGGGGATCACCCTGGCGGTTCCCAATTCTGTCTGGATCATGGCAGCGGTCTGGGGGGGGACGTGGTTTGTGCTGGAGCAGACTACTCTGGGGCGGCGGCTGTATGCGGTGGGCGGCAATGCGCAGGCTTCCTACCTGGCGGGGTTGAACGTGCGTGGGCTGCGGTTGGCTGCGTTTATCTTGTCTGGGGTGGGGGCTGCGCTGGCGGGGGTCGTCTTGACCAGCCGCCTCTTCTCGGCCCATCCGACTGCGGGGGAGCCGTTGATGCTCAACTCGATTGCGGCTGTTTTTCTGGGAATGACCATGTTTCGGGAGGGAGAGCCGCATGTGCTGGGCACCTTGGTGGGTGTGCTGCTGCTGGGGGTGATGAGCAACGGGCTCAACATCCTCCAAGTCAACTCCTATTTGCAGTTGGTGTTGACCGGGCTGATCATCTTGTTGGCGGTGCTGCTGTCTGGGCTGGCCCGGCGAGGGGAATAAAGTTTGCCGGGGGGAACGGCTGGCAGCAGATTTTTTGTTTTGTGGACAACCCAAGGAGTGACCTGTATGAACCGATCGATCGTTCGAATGTTGTTGGCCATTGTAATTTTGGCGAGCCTGGCGGCCTGTACGCCGGTGGTGTCTCCTGCTGGGGGCGCTTCGGGGGCTGCGTCGGCGACGGTGGCGGTGGTTACGCCGTATATGGCGAACGCCACGACCAAGTATGCCATCGACCAGTTTGAGCAGTACGGCGAGGCCAAAGGCTGGAATGTCACAGTCACGGACACCAACGCAGACTTCAACCTGCTGGTGAGCCGGATCGAAGATGCTGTGACCCAGCAGGTGGACGCCATCGTGTTGGGGATGGGGGATCCGGCGCAGATGACCAAGGGGTTGGAAGCGGCTGCGGCAGCTGGGATTCCGGTTTTTGGGTTGGATGCCGGCAACGGGCCGGGTGTGGTGCTCAACATCACCTCGGACAACGGGCAGCTGGGCCAGGAGACCGCGCATTTTCTGGCCGAGGCGATCGGCGGTGAGGGGGCGGTCGTGCTGTTCACCCACGACCCGCATCCGGGGGTACGGGCGCGTGCTGAGGCTGCTGCCGCTGAATTTGCCAACTATCCAGGGATTACGGTGGTTGAGAAGAAGCACATCGAAGTGCCGGGTCCGGTTGATTTTGCGCGCAGCACCACGCAGGATCTGCTGACTGCCTATCCCAACGACGGCGACATTGCCGGCATCTGGGCGGGCTGGGATGAGCCGGCTTTGGGGGCGACGCAGGCGATCGAGGCTGCCGGGCGCAGCGGGATTGCGGTGGTGGGGATCGACGGCACCGACTTTGCGCGTGCCGAGATCGGCAAAGGGGGCCCCTTTGTGGCTTCGATCGCCCAGGACTTCGACGGCATGGCGCAACAGCTGGCCGAGATCATTGCGGCGTATCTGGCCGGCGAAGCGCCGGCGAGCGAGAGTGTGCAGATCCCTGGGGTGCTGGTGACGGCCGAGGGTGCTCAGTAGGGGGCGCTCTTTCTGTTGGCGGCGGGGCTGGGCAGGGTCGTCCAGCCCCGCTCGGGTTGGGAGAAGGGTGAAGCGATGCAGAGCATTGTGGCGATCGACATCGGCACTGCGGGGGCCAAGGCAGCGCTGGTGGGGCGGGATGGGCGTCTGCTGGCGAGTGCGCTGGCCACCTATCCCACCCAGAGTGCAGCCGGCAACAGGGTCGAACAGCATCCGCAGGATTGGTGGGCTGCGGCGGTGCGGGCGCTGCGAGCGCTTTGGGGGCAGGCACCGGCGGCGTCGGTGGCTGCTGTGATTTTGAGCGGGCAGATGCAGGACACCATTTTGTTGGGAGCCGAGGAGAGCGTCGGGGCGGCGATTCTTTATTCTGACAGCCGGGCACAGGCCGAAGCGGCAGCGATCGAACAGCGGGTGGGGGCGGCGGTGCTGGTGCAGCGGACCGGCAACCCTCAAGGTGCAGCGAGTGTGCTGGCCAAGTGGTGCTGGCTGGCCCACCACGAGCCTGAGCGGCTGGCGGCCACTTCAACGATCTTGTTGGGCAGCCACGACTATGTGGCCTGGCGGCTGTGCGGTGTGCGCGCCACGGATCCGACCACTGCGGCGACGACTGGCCTGTTAGGCTGGCGAGACGGGGCCTGGCTCGACGATCTGTTGGAGGAGCTGGGGTTGGAGAAGGCGCTGCTGCCTGCGCTGCACCCGGCGGGGACGGTAGTGGGGCAGGTGAGTCTGGCGGCGGCGGCGGACACGGGGCTGCGGGCGGGAACACCGGTTTTGCAGGGGGTGGGGGATCTGGGGGCCACGACGGTGGGGGTGGGTGCGGCGGAGGCTGGAACGCTCTACGCCTATCTGGGGACAAGCGGTTGGCTTGCAGTCAGCCGTGACGAGGCAGAACCGCTGGCCGAACGGGGGGTCTTTACGATCTGCCATGCCCAGGCTGGGCGTTGGATTCAGGTGGCACCGGTGCTGACGGCTGGGGGCAATTTGGAATGGCTGCGCCAGGTGTTGGTGCCGCTGGGGCAGCCTTTGCCGGCCTACGACGCGCTCGACGCACTGGCGGCTGGCGCACGTCCGGGCAGCGGTGGGGTGCTCTACCTGCCCTATCTGAACGGAGAGCGATCGCCCTTCCACGACCCTCAGGCGCGTGCCGGGTTTTTGGGGATTTCGGGGGCGACGACACAGGCCGAGCTGGTGCGGGCGGTGATGGAGGGGGTTGCCTACGCCTATCGTGCGCTGCGTGAGGCGATCGGGGTGGTGCAGCGTGGGCCGCTGCGGTTGGCAGGGGGAGGTGGGCAGTCGGCGGTGTGGGCCCAGATTCTGGCCGACGTGTTGGCGGTTTCTGTGCAGGTCGTTGCGGATCCGGGGGATGCGCCGGCGCGCGGGGCTGCCCTGGTGGCAGGCCATGCGTTGGGCTGGTATTCCAGTCTGGCCCCGGTGGAGCACGTCATTCCGGTGGCTGCGACCTATGTTCCGAACCCGCGCCATCTTCAGCGCTACGACCATCTCTACGGGATTTTTGTCGGGTTGTACCCTGCGCTGCGTTCGGCGTTGGCGGCGTTGGCGCAGGAGGAACGGATCTCCAGGTGAGCACAAGCCACGTCGCAGCGGGTCAAATCCATCTGGGAACCTCTTCCTGGCTGTTTGAGGGCTGGCGGGGGGTATTTTACCCGGAACGGCTGGCGCGTACGGGCTATCTTTCCTTTTATGCCAGCCAGTTTGACACAGTCGAGGTCAACACCAGCTTTTATGCGATCCCGGCGCCGGCGACCTTGCTCAGCTGGGTGGAGAGTGTGCCAGAGGGCTTCACCTATGCGCTCAAGTTTCCGCGGGCGCTGACCCACGAACGTCGGCTGGTCGATGGGGAAGGGCTGGCACTCACGTTTTTGGATGTGCTGCGCTCTTTGGGCAGCGCGTGTGCGCCGGCATTTTTGCAATTTCCACCGGATTTTACGCGGCGTCGTGAGGGGCGGGTGTTGGCTTCTTTTTTGGACTGGCTGGCCGGCGAGGCGGCTGGGCTGCGCATTGCGGTGGAGGTGCGTGCCGCCGACCTGATGACGCCTGCCTTTGCTGCTTTTCTGGCCGAGCGGAAGCTAGGGTTGGTCCTGGCCGACCGTGAGCAGGGGGGCGACCTGTTTGAGTGCTGGGCGGAACGGGTGCAGGCGGGGCAGGGGCCGGATTTTGCGTTGATCCGCTGGATCGGCGATGGGCGCAGCGGGCCGGACAATCTGCTGCAGGTGCACCGGGATGCGCAGCTGGCGTTGTGGGCGCAGCGAATGGAGTGGTTGGCCGGGCAGGGCAAGGCTGTATTTGGCTACATGCACAACCCTTATGAAGGGCATTCTCCGGCCAGCGTACGTCGTCTGCGGGCGTTGCTGGCGGAGAGCGCGGCACTGCCGGTCTGGCCGCCCAACAGTGCCCAACTCAGCCTGTTTTGAACGGGGGAGATGGCTGGGAAGCCTGTTTGGGCTGTCAGTTGGGGAGAACCGGGGCGTGGAGGATGGGGGCAGCGTGATTGGCGGCAAACGTTGCTTTGTGCTACGCTGCGCATCGTATAGGAGAAGACAGCGACGAAAGGAACTATGGACAGAACACCACCGACAGCCAAGAGCGACGAAATTGAACTGTACATTCGGACCTACTATTCTCTGTTGCGCAGCAGCGGGCCTGTTCGCATTCGCAGCATGGAGGAGACGCACCGGGGGATGCGCTCCAACCTGCACCATCTGGCGGACAGCGCTGAGGTTGACATTTCGGCGCTGGTCTATTCGGCGCTGCGGCTGCCCGATGCGATCGTGGACACCCAGCTAATGGTCATGGGCCAGATGGAGGAGGTCTTTGCGCGGGCGGGCTACACGTTGGTCGATTGGCGTTCGGTCAGGGCGCGGGCCCGGCGGCGCAAATACTACTACGACGAACAGAGTCGCACGATGGCGGCTTTTGTGGCCAGTGTGAGCGACATCGACGACCTGGTCCCCTGCATGGTCACCTTTCAG
>JAPLGY010000066.1 GCA_026389955.1 Caldilinea sp.
GGCCCAGAGACGGCATACAGCGGCACACTGTTGGGATCACCCACAATGTTGACCAGATCCATCGAGACCCAGCCGATCAGACCTGCCGGGCATTGCACAAGCCACCAGCCGCTCAGGGTGTCACGGCCAATCACCGGACAACTCTGCCCAAAAGCAAGGACCCCGACAACAGGAAACCCTGTACTCGGCCCCGAACGGACGTTGACCGCATCCACCTTGGCAACACCTACCGTGCCGCCTATCTGCAGTGCAGGGGCTGCAGCCGACGCAGCATAGACCTGCCCCCCGCCCAGCATTCCTCCCAGGAACAAAAAAAGCAGGATGGCCGATGTACGCAGACAGAAGTCAGAAAGAGAGCGGTTCATGGTGCAGACCACCTTGGGTGAAGGCGATGCAGTGCACTCTGCTGCGGAGAGAACTGTCTCTTGACAGGCATCTCCTGCTGCCCTACATCACCGGGTCGGGTTCAATTGTGTATACCTCACAACACGCATTATACGGACAAAATGCCAGGATCGCAATCAGCCAACTCTTTTCCAGAGACCATGGCAAGGAAATTGGCCAGAATACGCAACCCGACGACATGGCTTTTCTCCGGATGGGGCTGAATGCCCCAGGCGTTGCGATAACGCACCATGCTGGGATAGACAATCCCGTAGTCGGTGGTCGCCAATACAGCGCCCGGGTCCGTGGCGTCACAGTAGTAGCTGTGCGCAAAATAGGCGTGCGCGCCCTCGGGCACACCACAGACCAGCGGGTCGCGACGCCGGATCGTCAGCTGATTCCAGCCGATCTGGGGAATCCGCAGGCTGCGCCCCGGGTGGTTGGGATCCGCCATCTTCTCCGGAAAACGGCGCACGGCCCCTGGGATCAGATGCAGCCCTTCGTGCTGGCCCATTTCTTCGCTGGAATCAAACAACAGCTGCATCCCAACACAGATGCCCAGCAGGGGCATCCCCCTCTCGACGGCGGCGAGAAGCGGCTGCTCAAACCCCTGCCGACGCAGGTTGTTGACACTGTCTCCGAAAGCCCCCTGCCCAGGGAGCACAACAGCCCGCCAACGGGTCAAATCGGTCGGACGATCGACGATGTCTACTGAAATCTGCAAAGGGGCTGCAACCTGCTCAAAGGCTTTGTAGACGCTGCGCAGATTGCCGACCCCATAGTCAATGATTGCAATCATCGTTTGGTATTTTGAATCGAACCTGATTGGCCGGCCGGTTGCGGTGTCGCTTCCCCGGCAGAATCGACCAGAGTCAGATTGCGCACAAGTGCAGGCGGATACCGTTTGTGCGTAATCGCCGTCGTCAACTCACGAATTTTCTGTTCGGCATGCTCTGCCTCCACCGGCGCAATGATGCCCTCCTCTACCGCTTTTTCAAATTCCAGCTCGTTGAGCACCGTGACGTGGGCATCCTCCGTGATCCACAGCCCCAAAAGCAGGTCCACCGCGCTGAGCCCACGCCCACGAGAATGTCTGGCCAGCGCAATCCGCGCATACATACCGATGACACGCCCCTGCTCGTCAAAGTATTTTTCCAGAAGCTGCTCCCCGTTGGCCAACCAAAAACGAAACCAGACATAGCCGGGTGCCCCAACAACCTGGCGCTGAATCTGACGAAGGCTGGCATGGGGCAGCCAGGTTGCACGTTCGACCAGCGTATCGCTCAACCACTCGGCACGGTACCCGGTCAGCTGTGGGTCATTCTCCCACTCTCCACTGGCAATGATTGTCGGTGACTCTTGCATGCCAACCTTTCTAATATTTGCGTACAACTGCCCGGTAGGCCAGCGGCTCACGGTACTGGATCAGCTGACGCTCTTCGCGCACGCTGCGCACCCGGTCGAGATCGATGGTGGCCACCGCATAGCCCTCGATCGGCTGGTCCAGCACCGTGTACATCTCCGCCGAAGGGCCAACCAACAGGCTGTCCCCCATAAAACGCATCGTCGGCTCTTCTCCCACACGATTGGCAGCGGCGACAAAAATCGAATTCTCACAAGCCCGGCTGATCAGATGGGCACGCCAGGAATCAGAGTGCTGCTGCTCCCAGTTGGCGCTCACCGTCACCAGCTCCGCACCTTCCAGCGTCAGACAACGCGCCGTCTCTGGAAACGCCAGATCAGACCCCACTGAAAGGCCAAACCGGCCCCACTCTGCATCAATGAGCTGAAAACGAAAACCGTTGCGATAGACCTGGCGCTCCTCCCCCAACAGATGCACCTTGCGATAGTCGGCGACAACATCCCCCTCGGGGCCCAGACAGACAACACCGTTGTAAAGAATGCTCTCGACACGCTCTTTGATCACCAGCCCAAAGACCACATAGGTGCTGAATTCATTGGCCCGTTTGGCCAGGTAGTTGCTGGCATGCCCAGGCACACGCTCAGCCAAATCCGTGGCGCGTAACCCAAGCTCCGTTCCGGTGTAGCTCAACTCTGGAAATACGATCAGATCGGTGCGCTGTTCGGTACAAATTTTTTCGATGAAATCACCCATCTTCCGCAGGTTTGCCTCAGGATTGGCCAGCTCTGGCACCATTTGCACCAAAGCAACTGTAATTTCACGTGGCATGCAAACCCCTCCCCTCAAAAATGTCGACCAGATTTGATGACTGCACAGACGAACCTGCAACCAGGCCCTGCCGCCTACAGTTTTGTCTACAGTTTTGTCTACAGTTTCCGCCGCTCCGGAAATCAGCCTACGGAAGCGCAGCTGTCTTTTTCAAATAATAGCACAAGAGACCCAATTCTTCATTTTGTGTGGGTCTGCGGTAAAATTGTTGCACAAGCTTGTAGGGATAGACGAACGGCCGTCAGAGACAGGCCAAGTCCCCATCGGGCTTCGCTGCACAGCAAGGGGGGCCTGGGAGCTCCAAGGAGAAAAATTAATGTTGAACCTCGTCCAAAAATGGGCCCGCCGTGCCTGGCTGGTCCTGGCCGTCGCAGCGGTCATCCTCGTGCTGGACCAGTGGACCAAAGAATTGATTCGCCAGTCCATTCCAGACTACACCTCGATCATTCCGATCCCAGCATTGGGCGAATATTTTATCTTCGAACATGTCCACAACTACGGGGCAGCCTTTGGAATTCTGCAAAACCAGAGCAACCTGTTTGCTGTCATCGCAGTGGTGGTCTCGGTCGCCATGCTGGTCTATGTCTACCGTCTGCCTCCTGAGGCCAGGATGGTGCGCGTCCTGCTGGGTCTGATCCTGGGAGGGGCTCTCGGCAATTTGATCGACCGCCTCAACCAGGGCTACGTCACCGATTTTGTCAAAATGGGCATCCCAGGCGTCTATTACTGGCCCAATTACAACATTGCCGACAGCGCAATCGTCGTCGGCGTGATCGCAATGGGGCTCTACGTGGTTCTCGACGATCTGCGCAAACAGCGCCAACAGGCCCGTACAGTCGCCGAACGCAGCTGAAACAGATGCAGCTCTTTTGGGTCGACTGTGCAGAGGCTGGCCAGCGCATCGACCGCTGGCTGGCGGACCGCATGCCAGGCCGCAGCCGCAGCGAAATCCAACGCTGGATTCGCCAGGGCGCCGTCCAGGTGGGTGGCCAGCCAGCAAAAGCAGGCCATCCCCTCGCCGCAGGGGAGCAGGTCTCTGTCGATGTGCCGCCCATCAGCCCGGCAGCCACGCTGGCCGGTGAACCCATCCCGCTGACCATCCTCTACGAGGACGACAACCTGCTGATCGTCGACAAACCCGCCGGCATGGTCGTCCACCCCTCCCCGGGCCACGACCGCGGCACGCTGGTACATGCAGTGCTCCATCACTGCCCCCAAATCGAAGGCGTTGGCGGCGAACAACGCCCTGGCATTGTCCACCGTCTGGACAAAGAGACCTCAGGGGTGATTGCGGTCGCCAAAAATGACCCCGCTCACCGCTACTTGCAGGCGCAGTTCAAGGAGCGGTCTGTCTACAAAGAGTATCTTGCCTTGGTGGAAGGACGGATGACACCGCCGCGCGGACGCATTCATGCCCCGATCGGACGCCATCCCACCGATCATACCCGCCAGGTTGTGCTGCCGCCCGATCGAGCTGCCGGTCACTCGGCCGGGCGGGAAGCGATCACCGACTACACCGTGCTGGCCGTCTATTCGATCCCCCTGGCCGGCTCCAGCAGTGCGACCGCCACCTTTTCTTTGGTCAGCGCCGAACTGCATACGGGACGGACCCACCAGATTCGTGTCCACTTTGCCTGGCGCCAGCATCCGGTCGTCGGCGACA
>JAPLGY010000741.1 GCA_026389955.1 Caldilinea sp.
TCGAGGTTGAAATGGGCTCGCCACCAGGCCTCGTCGGGCAGCTGGCCGTAGGTCTGCATGAAATTTACCAGGTCAGAGCCGTCCCCAGGCTGGCCGTCCCCTTGATTTTGCAACGTGCCAGACCACTTCTCCATCTTGTACAGGTTGCCGTCCGGCAGATTGCGGGCAGCCAGGAAGCGCGCCTCGGGCTCCTCTACAGCCAGATAAAGCCCCCAAAAATCTCCCTCATACTGGTTCGTGGTGATCTCCGCTGCTGCGTCCACAACCCGCAGATGGATAAAATGGGTCTGCGGGGCCGGCACGCCCGCCAACGCAAACAGCCGCATCGAAAGTGACTCGAACAGACCGTGCTCGCCCCGGTAGCCGCGCTGCGCATGCTGCATCCCACTCGACAAATTGAGTTTGTCCCAGCCCACCGGGTAGAGGAGACCACGGTTGTCCCGAGTCTGCAGCGGGTGCCCAGGCAGAAAATTGAACTTCCACTTGTTTTTCCCGGTGCCGTACCGATATACCTGCCCGCGCGCCCGAAATCCAATGTGGTCGTAGACTTGTCCGTCGTAGACAAACGTTCCCTGCCAGAGATATTCGTCACCCATGTAGCCGCTTGGCAGCGGAGAAGGGGGAATAAACTGAGCATCTGCCACATCGGCGGCGGCGGCGATCAGCTGATAGACCGGCAGCGGCTGCATCCGGGCAAAGTTGAAAAGCGCCACCGCCCCGCCGGCATGCGGGTTGATCGAGCCAGCCCACGGCACCGGGCTGTCGTCGACAAAAAGTGCAAAATTGGGCTGTGGATCCTCTGCCAGCGGGGCCACCACTTGCTGCCCAGCGTTGTCAGTCGCCTCTACTCGATAGCGGAGAAGGGTGCGATGGCGCACCAGTTCAGCCGGCAGCGTCACCTGGTACAGGTCGTCGCCGGCCGGCTGCATGGTGTAGGCAGACCACTGGGTGGCATAGGCTGGGTCCGTCAGCCGGATGTAGCCGCCCGGCAGCACCACCTGTACCTGCAGCACAACCCTCTGCACGCCCTGTGCGTCGGTGACTCGAGCCCGCACCGTGACCGGCGTGCTGCTGGTCGGTACCTGCGGCCAATGTTCGACCTGGTCAATCAACGGGGGCAGATTTGCCACTGCCCCTGGAAAACCCGCACCTGGAGTCGGGGTCGCTGCCCGCCACGCTCCCCCACGCGCGTTGTCTGCAGCGTGGTGCAACAGCTGAATCGACTGCTGCGTTGCATAGCCCACCACAGGCCAGGGAAACCCTACCCCGTACGCGACCTTGTCGACCTCCTGCGCCAGCGAATTGCGCAGCACCACCTCATCCCCTTCATTGGCAAGCCGCCCCTGCAGCGGGCCCCACGCACGGACCCCAAATGTCGCCTGCACCCAGCCTGGGTCGACCGCAACCAGACGATACCCCAGCGGCGGCAGAGAGGCATCCTCCGGAAATTCAAACTGCACACCGCCCGCCAGCGCCCAGCCAGCCAGAGAGACCGCAGCTCCCC
>JAPLGY010000595.1 GCA_026389955.1 Caldilinea sp.
GCCAGGCATGGACGTCGCCTTTCTGCGCAGCCAGGGGCTGGATGTGACCGACTATGACCCGCACTATGCGTCCGATCTGTTAGCAGGATGTTTCGATACGACTCTGTGTCATTATTTGTTGAATGTGCTGTTGCCGGAAGAGCAGGTGCCGGTGCTGATTTCTAGACAATCAACCCAGAATGTTCTGTACTGGAACCGAAGGAGTTTAAGGAACACGTAGATGTATACCCAAACATCAACTCACTGCCTTGGAGTTTTTGTGCGCGTTCATACTGGTGACCTGGGTATCAGCATAGAGGATCGGTCTGTGCACCGGTCTATTGTTGCAAAGATTGTGGCCGATGATCCACCACATGAGTTAGTGTGTGTGCGTTGGTGGCACAAAACGGGTAAGAGTATGGTCAGACAGCAGAATGCCAATGTCCCACCCGAAGTGCTGTCCCGCTGGATTCATTCACCCAATACACCTTGCGTACATACGACTTCACGGAGAAATGGTCAAATTGTCTGCGTAGTTTCTCCAATCGACTTAAAGGATGTTCTGCACTACTTAGTTCGTTTTGATGATGGTACATTCAACTTGCCGGAAACAGACCTGATTGTGGTTACAGATGATGTCACCCCCAATCCAGTTGATCTCCTACTGGATTACACCTTTTCATCACCAGAGCGCAAACAACGACGCGATCGGCTCGTCCAGCAACTAGCCGAGGTGGAGCACGCCACTCTGGGTCTGGCAGAACTGGTCTCTGCTCGCGTCACACTGCACGCCCATCAGGCTGAGGTTGTGGTTCGCGTGCTGGCGGACCCAGTCTGCCGCTTTATGCTGGCGGACGAAGTTGGTCTGGGCAAGACAATTGAAGCATGTCTCATCCTCAGTGCACTGCACAACGAAAATCGCGAACTCAGCACATTGATCTTGGCTCCAGGTACTCTACTGCGACAGTGGCAGACTGAGTTGTACTACAAGTTCAATTTGCGTTTCATGCGTGTCACGCAGAGCGACAGAGCTGGTTGCCTACGAAGACTTGGAATCATCCGAACCGATCTGGCAAGCAGTGCAAGATCGCACATGGGGATTGCTGATCGCCGACGAGGCGCACAACCTGCGCCGCCGCCCCCTGCTCTCTAAGCGCGTGCGTCGTTTGAGTCGCGCTGCGCAACGAGCTTTGATTCTCACCGCAACACCCGTTCAACGTCGGGCTACTGAGTACCTGGATTTGCTGCGGCTCATGCATCCTGTCCACTATTCTGCCGTTGACCTGCCGCGTTTCGCTCGCATGTTGCAAATGCAAACTAAACTCCGTGATACGATCAATTATTTAGGACGTGGCTTGGAACCCGGCGACTTTGACGCGGATGAATTTGTGCATGAGATGCAACGCGTGGCTGCGGAACTCGACGATCCGGTGCTGCCTGAACTATTGGCGCGTGTTCAGAGTGTTGGCACAGACGGTGGTTTGGCGGCCGCCAGGGAGGCACTCAGCTATGTCAGCGATAATTACCGGATCGAAAGCCGCGTTATTCGCAACCGACGTGCAAACCTTGCCGGCGACATCCTGCCAGTTCGGCAGCTTAACGCTGACTACATGTACACTCCGCTCCCTCTGGAGCATAGCGCGATGGAGTGCCTCCACGACTATGTTAGCGCCTGCCTCCGCGCCAACGCCGAGGAGACGACCACCGTGGAATACTGTCGTGTGCTCTTCCATGCTGCTGCAAGCAGCCCACGTGCGCTGCTGCCGTTGTTGGAGGCCCGCAAAAAGCAACGCACAGCAGCGCGCACCCGGCAGGACGCCGATCCGATGCTCAAACACTTTGCGGACCTCTGCCAACACATTCCGGAATTTGTCGATGAGGCGCCGCGACTGGAAGACCTGATTTGGCATGTAAAATGTTGGGATGGCGTCATGGCTGGAATGCTCGAATCCGCTTCACGGCAGGTCACGGTCTATGATAAGCCATATCGATTGGCGCAGGTGATCCGAGCCGTACTAAAACTCGTGCGTCGCCAGAATGCCAAGATCCTTGTGTTTTCATCGTTCTTGCCAACCC
>JAPLGY010000115.1 GCA_026389955.1 Caldilinea sp.
CCTGCCTGAGACTGAAGTCACCGAGGAGATGACGATTTCTTCGCTGTGTCACGGGACCAGCAACGACATCACGCCTGCCATTCGTTCCACGTACTGGGATGGCATCGACCTGGTGGCCGCTGCCCCCTTTCTGTTCTCTGCCGAGTTCGCTTTGCCGGCGCGGCAGATGAGTGATTCCAGTGTCCGGTTCTGGGATGTGCTGAACCAAGGACTGGAGCCCGTGCGCGACCTGTACGACCTGATCATCATCGACACGCCGCCCTCCCTGTCTTACGTCACGATCAATGGCCTCTGGGCTGCGGATGGGGTGGTTGTGCCCGTGCCGCCGTCCGGGCTTGATTTTGCGAGCTCTGCACAGTTCTGGTCCTTGCTCGCGGACCTGGGTGCCAATCTGGACCAGCAGGATCCGGAAGGGGCACAAAAGACCTTCGATTTCCTGCACATCCTGCTCAGCCGGGTTGACCACACCGATGCTGCCTCCCCGGCCGTTCGGCAGTGGATTCAAGCGACTTATGGCGAGTTCGTGCTGCCGGTCGAAATCCCCAAGACATCGGTCACCAGCAACAAGGCCGCCGAGTTCGCAACGGTCTACGACATCCAGAAGTACGACGGATCAGCCAAGACCTACAAGCGCGCCGCAGATGCCTACGATCGGTTTGTTGATCTTGTCGAGGAGTCCGTGGTGGAGGCATGGCGTGGACGCGCTGCCGGAGCTTGATGCCCCGACATGGTGTGGCAACCCGGTTGCCAGACATGAGACAGACCGCGTGGCAACCCGGTTGCCAGTCGTAGGACAGATCGTCTGGCAACCTGGTTGCCAGCATCGCAGGAACATTTGAAATGAGTACCAAATCGAAGCTGCTGGCCATGACGGAAAATCTCCACTTTCCGGACGAGGCTGCTACTGCACCAGCACCCACCGCGGTTGCAGCCGCTGCAGGCGCAACGGCCCATGGACCCGCAGAGTCACCGCAATTTCCGCCTGTCGTTGTCAATGGAACCAGGACGGCTCCGCGTACCGGACCTGGGCAGATGCTGCAGTTTCGCGGGCAGATGCTTGCGACAGAAAACGAACTGGGCAAGCTGAAGGAGCAGGTGAAGTCGTTCGAGGGGGCTGCCCCCACAAAGAAACTGGATCCCCAGCTCATCGAACCCAGCCGATGGGCGAACCGGCATCCCGATTCGTTCAGCAACATCGCTTTCCTGCGACTGAAGCAGGACATCGAGCAAGCTGGTGGCAATGTCCAGCCGATCCTGGTGCGCCCGAGAACGGATCAGCCAGAGCGGTATGAAATCGTCTTTGGACATCGACGGCACCGCGCCTGTTCGGAGCTGGGGCTTCCCGTCCTAGCCATGATCGACACGACCTCGATCTCTGACCAGGAACTGTTCTCGGTGATGGACAGGGAGAATCGGGAGCGTGCCGACCTGTCTCCCTATGAACAGGGATCGATGTATCGCCGCGCCCTTGATCAGGGTTTGTATGTCTCGAACAGGCGCCTCGCAGAGGCCCTGGGGGTATCGCATAC
This sequence comes from Caldilinea sp., assembly GCA_026389955.1. The sequence goes on from JAPLGY010000115.1 coordinate 1,530, forward strand.
CTGGGTGGCCAACGTGCTGATGGTGGCTGATCTTCCGCCGGTCGTCCTGGAGTGCTTCAGCTCTCCGCTCGTGGTGCAGCACCGCCACGCCAAGGTTCTGCATGCTGCCCTGGAGCAGGACCGCAAGGGTGTACTGCGCCGAGCCGAGAAGCTGCGCCAACAAGTCCGCAAGCCATCACCGGCCGCGGTGATCGATGCCCTGCTGGCGGCGGTTGGCAGCGAGGGGCTCGCGTCCCCTCCGCAGTCGATCACCGTGAATGGAAAGATCGTCGGGAAGTGGAGCAAGGACAAGGCTGGGCGTCTGAGCATCCTGATCGAATCCGGCATGCTCCGCGACGACCAGTCCGGAGACCTTGTCGCGCAGGCGATCGCCAAGGCATTGCAAGCCTGATTCACCTGAACCCCTGCGCGCAAGGCCAGTGGCAACCTGGTTGCCACTGGCCTTTGTGCAGAAAGCTCGGATGGCCTGGTTCGGCCGTTGAGCGCAAGAAAATTGTCGTTGTTCAACGCGGCGGCAGCCCACAACGCTGCATGACCCCACAGAACCTCTGCGTCCTCATCTGATTGGTCGCCGACCAAGGCGGCGGTGCTGAACGAGTACCGTCTGAAGGTGGCCGAGGAGGTGCCCTATGGCCCTTCCCTGAACCGAAAGACGGGCCTGGGCCACAACACTTCCGCGCTCGACTATCGCAGTTCATGGACGATCAGGACCGCCTGCGCGGTAGCCTCGACAGCTACGCGCAGGGCTTCTCGGTCGATGTGCGTGCCACCTTCGAGCGCTTCGACTTAGCGGCGGCCGTCGAGCGGCTGCAGAAGGCGCGGCTGCTCTACCTCGTGACCGCTGATGCGGACCTGAATCGCTCGGCCGATCGCATCAGGGCAATGATCGAACGCATGTCGGGCTGAGCCGCACGCACGCATCACAGGGGCGCGCTGATGACTCAACTCAACACAACCAGCACTGCCGACGAGGACTGCTTCGCCGAAATCGTCCAGATCATCGAATTGACCCGACGGCAAACCGTACTGGGGGTCAACAGCGCCCTGGTCAAGCTCTACTTTCAGCTTGGGGCGATCATCAGCCGCAGGGTCGCTGCCGCTGAATGGGGCGATGGCTGCGCAGGCCAGCCCCGGGCAAAGTTCGCTGTTCAGCTTTTCGATGGTCGCCAAACCACTGCCCCAGGCCCTGAGCGACTTCAGTCACGTCACCGGCATCAGCGTGGTCTACACCGATGAAGCGCCCTATGCCCTCAATGCTCCGGCAGTCGACGGCCAGTTGAGTGCCGAACAGGCCCTGCAGCGCTTGCTCAG
>JAPLGY010000767.1 GCA_026389955.1 Caldilinea sp.
GAATGCAGCGTGCAGATCTGGGTTGCGCACGGTGTCGATAAACCACTCGTTCCCGACCCAGACACGCTGTCCGGGCCCCAGAATATCTTGCACGGAGTAGTTCACCACAGTCATCAGGGGCAGGATGGCACTGAACGCCACCGAGACGACGACCGGCAACACAAGCAGCCAGGCGCGGTGATTCACGGTCTTCTGCACGGCTATTTCCCCCCTGGGTGGTTGTGACGACGGTCAAGATACACGGCGTTTTCCCCCTTATACAGCCATCCCGTTGCGATAGATCCGCAACCGTTCTGCGGGAAAGTGCAGCCAGCCAGGCCCCAGGCTGGCTGCGGCCTCTTCTGCAAGTTTGGCTTTGACCCTCTGGCCTGTCCCCACAAGGTCGGCGGTGACAATCTGATAGTTGCCCAGATCTTCGACCCGTGTGACGTGCGCGGGAAGGGCACCTGGGGCTGCAGCTGTGCTGTACCGCACGAACTCGGGCCGGATCCCGATCGACAGCTCGTCTTCTGCTGTCAGGCGCAGCGCGCTGGCGTCGACCGGCAGCGGCTGGTCGCCGACACAGACGCGACCGTCGACCAACCGGGCTGGCAACAGGTTCATGCCGGGTGATCCGATGAAATAGCCGACAAAGGTGTGGGCAGGGCGTTCGAAGAGTTCCTGGGGGGTGCCCACTTGCACGACGCTGCCTTCGTACATAACGACGACCTGGTCGGCAAAGGTCAACGCCTCGGTCTGGTCGTGGGTGACATAGATCAGCGTCAACTTGAACTGGCGGTGAATCTGCTTGAGTTTGCTGCGCAGCACCAGCTTGAGCTGCGGGTCGATGACCGTCAGCGGTTCGTCGAACAAGATGGCCGCCACATCGCTGCGCACCAACCCGCGCCCCAGCGAGATCTTCTGTTTGACGTCAGCGCTCAGACCGCTGGCACGGCGTCTGAGATCCTCGGTGAGGTCGAGTTGTTCGGCAATCTCTTGAACCCGACGGGTGACTTCGAGCGGCCGCACGCCGCGGTTGCGCAGTGGGAACGCCAGGTTGTCGAAGACGGTCATGGTGTCGTAGATCACAGGGAATTGAAAGACCTGTGCAATGTTGCGCCGCTCCGTCGGCAGTTCGGTCACATCCTTGCCGTCGAAGAGCACCTGGCCCTGGGTCGGCTGGATCAGGCCAGAAATGATGTTGAGGAGGGTGGTTTTTCCGCAACCAGAAGGGCCCAGCAGGGCATAGGCGCCGCCATCTTCCCAGGTCATCTCCAGCGGACGGACCGCATAATCTTCAGGTTTGCCCGGTTGGGGGTGATAGCTGTGTGCCAGGCCACGCAATTTTACTTCTGCCATCAGGCTCGCTCCTTGCGTTGGTCCGCCGCGCGCGGCGGTGAAGCGGCCAAGGCCCCCGAGGAGGTAAAAACAAAGAGGCGCTGCGGGTCAAGATAGAGCCTGGCCTGCTGTTCGTAGCTGAAATTGTGGATGCCTGACAGCTGTACAATCAGGTGAAATTCGCCGCCGCTGCCGTCTCGATGGTCGGCATGCACGATGGTTTCCGAGCCGCTCAACTCTGCCAGCTCGATCCAGGCCGGGATCTCGATTTCCCTGCCCAGGTGTGCCTCCATGGCGACATGATGGGCGCGCACCCCCAGCCAATAGGTGCCGCCAGGCAGCCCAGCCATGTGTGGGGGCAGCGGAAAACGGATGTCCCCTGAAAGAAGCGCCAGCCCCCCTTCAAAAACCGCCGGAAGAATATTCAACGGCGGGTCGCTGAAGACCTCCCCTACCCGCCGCTGTGCTGGCTGGTGATAGACAGCCAGCGTCGGGCCGATCTGCAACAGATCCCCTCTGTCCAAGACGGCGGTCACCCCGCCCATCAACAACGCTTCCAGCGGTTCAGTGGTGGAGTAGACCACGATCGCGTCGCGCCGCGCAAAGATCTGTCCAAGCTCGGCACGCAACTCCTCACGCAGTTTGTAGTCGAGGTTGACCAGGGGTTCGTCCAGCAAGAGCAAGGGGGCCTGCTTGACCAACGCACGGGCGATCGCAGTACGCTGCTGTTGCCCGCCAGACAACGCAGCAGGCAGCCGATCGAGCAGGTGGCCGATGCGCATCATCTCCGCCGTTTCCCGCACACGCCGCTGGATTTCATCGTTGCTGATTTTTTTTTGCAGGCGCAGCGGCGAGGCGATGTTTTCAAAAACCGTCAGCGAGGGATAGTTGATGAACTGCTGGTAGACAAATGCAACGTTGCGTTGCTGAACCGGGCGCCCCGTGACATCCTGTCCGTCCACCAGCACCCGCCCTGTCGTCGGGCGGTCCAGGCCAGCCATCACACGCATCAACGACGTCTTCCCTGCCAGTGTGGGGCCGAGCAACACATTCAACCCCGGCTCCAGAGCCATGCTCATCGAATACAGATGCGACTCGCCGTTGACTTCCCGGGTGACCGCTTCCAGTACAAGCTTCATGTCGTCTCTGCCCTGGCCTTCTGCACAGCGCAAAAAGAGGCATGGATCGGTAGCATCGCTTAGAACCGCCTTTCTTGTCTTTTGGCTTGATTTGCATCCAACAATACCATGCGTCGCCGCAGGTGTCAAAATGCTCTTCAAACCAAAAATCGGCTCCTTTGCAAAATCGCGTGCCCAGCTGCTAAAATAAAGCAGCTGTCTGCGAAGCGTCCCTGCAGCCCGCCATCCCAACCGACAAGGAGCCCCAGCAGATGTCCTTCCAAATTGACCAGCAAGTACAGACCTGTGATTTCGTCAACCTGCGCTCGGCTCCCGGCCATCTGGGCAACCCGCCCCCTGCGGTCCTGGCCGTGCTGCCCGAGGGCACCCTCTGCACCGTCACCGGTTCGGTCCAACTGGCC
>JAPLGY010000526.1 GCA_026389955.1 Caldilinea sp.
CCTCCTGCAGGCCGGTGCCGGAGGCAACAACTGTGAAGACTCGTGTTTTTGTGAAGAAGAGCTGGCGCAACTGTGCCTCGCACCTGGCAAAGAGCGCTTCGAATTCGTCGCTGCGGTGGCCGATCATCGGGGCGGTCTGGGCAGCCAGCACTTCGGCCGCCACATCGGTCGGGCCAGGGATGAAGAGGCGCTGCCGGTGGGCTGGAATTGCCGCAGCGTCGACAACAGGCTCGCAAAGCAGTTGAGGCATGGCATTGCAACCTTTCTGGTTGGCAGTTCAAAACGCTTTCATGGGGAGGGCCGCCGCAGCAGGCGGACCTCCCTGTGAAAGCCATTGTGCCACTGTCCAGGGTCGAGATGCAAAAATCTGTGCCCCAGAGAGCGTTTGCTGCCGCGCTGCGGGGTGAAGCGATGGGGTTTGGCGGCTCTGACAGCCTGTGTTATACTGACAACACAAGGTAATTGGGCAGAATGGTGGCTTGAAAGCGCGAAGCACTGGCACTCCCCCAGAGGCGCTGGCTGGCACATGATCAGAAAGATCAAAGCAAGGTTGATGGGTTCAGATGGGTTTTTCCATTGCAGATGGATCGTAGGCTTCCTGTTGGTTGCTCTGGGAGCGGCCGGCTGCGTTGCGACGATTTCTCCGGCGACCCCTACGCTGTTGCCTGACAGCGTGCAGCCTGGGGAGACCCCGAGCCCACCGTCTGCTCCCCCGATCGTCGAGGTTGAGGTAACGCGGATTGTCTACCGTGAGACAGTGGTGACGCCGACGCCTGTTCCGCCCCAGCCGTGTGGTGCGCAGGAACTGGCTGGCGTAGAAGAAGTGGTGGTCGGGGTGTTGTTGCCCCTGTCGGTTCCTGCGTTCTGGATGCGGTCGACCAGCATGCAGGCTGGGCTCAATCTGGCTGTGGAGCGGCTCAGCCCCGAAGGAATTGGTGGAAAGCCGCTGCGGTTGGCTCTCTACGATGGTGCCGACGACCCGCTGCGGTCCGTGCAGTTGGCAGAACAGCTGATCGTCGAGGCATGTGCTGGGGCGCTGATCGTGGGGTTGGGGGACAGCGCAACGTCGGCTGTTGCAGGGGTGGCAGAGCGCTACAGGGTGCCGATGGTGGTGCTGGAGGCAGCGGCACCTTCCTTGACAGCCAGCCAGCCAGCCAGCCTGTTTCGTATTGCGCCAGACACAACGATGGTGGCTGCCATGCCCTCTCAGTGGCTGGCAGAGGTAGGGGACTACAACCAGGATGGCCGTCTGCTTGCTGTTGTGATCGCTGAAAATTCGGCAGCGGGTGACCACTTTGTGGAGCAAAGCCGTCAAGGGTTTGCAGACCATGCGATCGAGGCGGTGGTGCATCGAGTTGATCTGCCGATGATAGACTTTTCTCCTGAAATTGCCCGTCTGCTGGCGATGCCTGCTGTGCCCGATGCTGTTTTTATTGCGCTCTGGGGGGATGGTGCACTGGCGTTGCACACACAACTGTTTGACGCTGGCATTCGCCCGGAGACAGGAACCTTGCTGGTCAACCACAGTCGGCGGGCGCTGGACCCGGGGCAATTTGGCCTGCGCAGCGTGCTGCCTGCGGGCAGCATTGTGGTGCGGCGGGGGCCCTGGCCGTCGAACGCCACTGTGATGGGACAAGAATTGTTCGAGCGCTACCGTCAAAGTGGATTGGGCTGGCCTGAGCTGGCGGTTTTTTTGGCGCACGATGCGCTGCTGCTGGTTGCAGATGCTATCCAGCGTTCGGGGGCTGTGCGTGGCCCCGAATTGGTTGGGGCGTTGGAGTCGAGCGACCTCGAACTGGCGGCCGGCCGCTACACCTTTCCATACGGTTCCAAACGTCCCCCCGAGGCGCTGCAGATGCCAGCTGCTGCCTGGCATCAGTGGCTGGAGGTGCCTCTTCTTTACCTGATGTATACGGTCGACGGGCAGGAGCCTGCTCTGCTTCCGGTCGTATGGCCCCCTGCGTACCGCACCTCAGCGGCGCCAGTAGGCGGGTGAAAACAGGATCAGCAAGCTGAAAAACTCCAGCCTCCCCAACAGCATACAGCCCATCAACACCCATTTGGCGGCCGGCTCCAGCCAGCCGTAGTTGTCGAAGGGGCCGAGGGCATTCATTCCTGGGCCGACACCGCTGAGCGTTGAGACCACTGCGCTCAGGCTGCTGACCCAGTCGACCCCTGTGGCTGTCAGCAACAGGGTTCCTGCAAACAGCCCGACCCCATAGATCCCGACGAAGCCCAGCACTTCGGTGACCACATTGGCAGGGACTGCTTGTTTGCGAAGGCGGATCGGTGCCACTGCCTGAGGGTGGAGCAGGCGGGTGAATTCGCTGGCCAGATGTTTGAAGAGCAGGTAGACGCGAATTACCTTGAGCCCGCCGGCGGTCGAGCCGGCGCTGCCGCCGATCATCATGGCCAACAGCAGGACAAACTGGGCATTGGCTGTCCAGCCCTCATAGTCGGCGAGGCCAAAGCCAGTGGTCGTATGCAGCGAGGTTACCATAAAAAGTGACTCGCGCACTGCTTGTCCTTTGTCGTCGTAAAGGTGCCAGGCTCCAAAGAGCACGCAGAGGGTGGCGGCCAGAATGCTGCCCAGAAAGAGGTGAAACTCGCGGTCTTGCCAGTAGGAACGCAGGTGGCCGGTGGCGAAGCGGAAGTGGAGGGCAAAGTTGGTGCCGGCCGCCAGCATGAACAAAATGACCACCCATTCGATGTAGCTGCTTTGGTAGTGGGCAATGCTGGCGTTGCGCGGGGAGAAACCGCCGCTTGCCACGGTGCCGAAGGAGGTGCAGAGCGCGTCGAAAAGGTGCATCCCTCCGAGGAGCAACAGGAGGGTCTGGAGGAGGGTGAGGGCAATGTAGACTCCGCACAGAATTTTGGCGGTTTCGGCGATGCGGGGGGTCAATTTGTCGGCGGTAGGGCCAGCGGCTTCGACTTTGTAAAGCTGCATGCCGCCGACACCGAGCAGGGGAAGGATGGTCAACGACATGACCACGATCCCGATCCCGCCGATCCAGTGGGTCATGCTGCGCCAAAAAAGCACGCCATGGGGCAACGCTTCGATGTCGGCCAGGATGGAGGCACCGGTTGTGGTGAAGCCAGAGACTGTCTCGAAGAGTGCGTCGGTCAGGTTGGGGATCGAACCGGTCAGCCAGTAGGGGAGTGCTCCGAAGCTGGAAAAAAGCAGCCAGGCAAACGAGACCACGGCAAAGCCTTCGCGCAGACGCAACTGCTCGTTCAGGTCTGTGAAACGCAGGAGGGCAACTCCGGCGGCGGCAGTGATGCCTGCGCTGAGCAGGAGCTGTGGCCAGCTTTTTTCGCCGTAGTAGAACGCCCAGGGCACAGAGGGCAACATAAAAAAAGCACAAAACAGCAGCAGATATCCTTGGAGATGGAGCACACTTCGTACGCGCATCGCTTTTGTCCTGTAGTCGCTCTGCGGGCCATCAACTGAACAGTCGGTCGATTTCGGGCAGGGCAGAGGGCAGGGCAAACATCACCGTGCGGTCGCCGGGCTGGACGACGGTCTCTCCGTTTGGAATCAGCAGTGTTCCGTTGCGCAGGATGGCGCCGACCACAGCGGAGTGGGGAAACCGGGTCTCGCGCAGTGTCTTGCGGGTGATGCGTGCGCCTTCTCTGGCAATGTACTCGATCATCTGGCCTTCGATGCCGGGCAGGTTGGCGATCGCTGCGACCTGGCGATGCTGGATGAACTGTTGGACCGCGTTGACTGTGAGCATTTGTTTGCTGATCACGGTGTTGAGCCCGATGGTGGGGAGGATCGGCAGATAGGCGACCCGGTTGACGAGGGCGATCGGCCTGGGCACGTCGTGTTGGATCGCCAGCAGGGTGGCGATGATGTTGTTTTCATCGTCGCCGGTGACTGCGACAAAGGCATCCATCTCGTCGATGTCTTCGGCCTGCAACAGATCGAGGTCGGTGCCGTCTCCGTGGATAACCAGGGCACCGGGCAGGTTTTCAGCGAGTCGTTGGGCACGCAGGTAGTCGTGTTCGATAATTTTGACGTGGGTGGTGCCAGCCATTGCCTCGGCGATGAAGCGGGCGACCATGCCGCCGCCCATGAGCATGACTTTGCCGATGCGTTGTTTTTTGCGTTTACCGGCCAGCCCAAAAAATTCTTTTGCATATTCTGGGGCGCAGACGGCAAAAAGCAGGTCGCCGGCATAGAGGCGGTCGCTGCCTTTGGGGACGATCGTCTCGTGGTTGCGTTCGACGGCCACGACCTGGACCGGCGGGTGGCCATAGCGAGCGCCGAGCTCGGCGAGCGAAGGGCCGATCAGCGGCGAATTGGCCTCCAAGATCAGACCGATGACTTCGATTTTTCCTTTTTCAAGATCCAGCACGTGGGTTGCCGACGATTCTTGCAGCAGCCGCAAAATGGCATTGGCCGCCTCGCGTTCGGGGTGAATGATGTGGTCGACGCCGAGCTGCTCCGTGGTCAGGGGAAAGTCGGGTTCGGTGAATTCGCCGTTGCGCACCCGTGCGATCGTGACCTCGACACCGCTGGCCTTGGCCAGTCGGCAGGCCATCAGATTGGCATCGTCGTTGTCGGTGACAGCAGCCAGCACGTCGGTCTCGCGGATCCCTGCCTGGAGCAGCACGCGGTAGCTGTCTCCCTGTCCCTCGACCGCCAGCCCGTCAAGCTGATCTGCTGCGCGGCGCACTTTGTCGGGATTGGCGTCGATGACGGTGATGTCGTGGTGGTCGCGTGAAAGGCGTCGCCCCAGTTGAAAACCGACGTCACCTGCTCCGACAATGATGATTCGCATGGGGCGTTACCCTTTCTGTGCCCGGCGGATGCGTTGGCGTTGTTCGTGGTTGAGCATTTTTTTGCGGATACGCAGCGACAGCGGAGTGACTTCCAGCAGATCGTCGTTGTCCAGGAATTGAATGGCATCGTCGAGGGAAAGCTCGCGGGTGACGTTGAGCATCTCGTTCAGCCCAGAGGGTTTTTCGCGGAAGTTGGTCAGCTGTTTGGCTTTGCAGACGTTGACGACCAGTTCTTCCTCACGGATATGCTGACCGACTACCTGGCCGGCATAGACTGGATCTCCGGGTTTCACAACAAAAGCGCCCCGCTGTTGAAGGTTGGTCAGCGCGTAACTGCTGACTGTGCCGGGTTCGAGGGCGATCAGTTTGCCGCTGTTGGGGAGTTCGATGTCGCCTGTGTAGGGCTCATAGCCATGAAAGAGCGTATGGAAGATGCCGGTGCCGCGGGTGGCGGTCAGAAAAGGCTGACGGAAACCGAGCAGCCCGCGTGTGGGGGCCAGGTAGGTGCCATAGACAGTTCCATCTTCGCCGTAGTGGATCGTCTGCATCCGTGCCCGGCGGCGGCCCAGCATT
>JAPLGY010000412.1 GCA_026389955.1 Caldilinea sp.
TCCGCATCCAGGCTTCGCCTGACCGCCGCGCGCTGCTGCGCGGCGCCACCGCCGTCATCTGCACGGTCGGTGTCGGCGGCCGGGCAGCCTGGAGTCAGGATGTGCTGATCCCCCGGCGCTACGGGGTCTACGCGCCGGTTGGCGACACCGTAGGGCCGGGAGGCTCCTCGCGCGCGCTGCGCATGATCCCGGCCATGGTCGCAGTGGCCCAGGATCTGCTCGACCTGGCGCCGGACGCCCTCTTTTTCAACTACGGCAACCCGATGGCACCCGTCTGCCGGGCGATCCGCAAGGCGACAGGCGCGCCGGTCATCGGTCTCTGCCACGGCGTGATGGAGACCGCCCGCTACCTGGCCCAGACGCTGGGTGTCTCGCCCGAGACGCTGCAGTACACCGCGACCGGGGTCAACCACCTGACCTGGTTCACCCAGGTGGCTGTGGGCGGCCAGGATGTGCTGCCGCGACTGCGTGCCCTGGCCGCCCAGCGTGCAGCCACTCCCCCCCCTCTGCTGCCGCCCAGCGACAGCCCATACGACTCGCCCGAAGACAATCCGTTTTCCTGGCAGCTGATGCACTGGTTTGGCGCGTTCCCGGCAGTGCTCGACCGTCATGTCACAGAGTTTTTTCCGCAGTTCTTTCGAGAGGGCGTATACTGGCACAAGCGGTTGGGAGTCGACGCCTTCAGTTTTGAGGGCACGATCGCCAGCGGGGACGCCCATTTTGCCGAGATGGGTGCGGTGGCCCACAGCAGCGACCCGCTGCCGGCCGGCTATCTGGAGCAGTTCAGCGGCGAACATGAGCAGGTGATGGAGATCATCCAGGCAGTGCGCGACCACCGGGCCTGGGTGGTGTCGGCCAATCTGCCCAACCAGGGCCAGGCACCGACGCTGCCCCCGGCCGCCATCGTCGAAGGGCCAGCCCTGGTCGACGGCCACGGCCTCCGCCCTTTGCCGCAGCATCCACTCTCAGCTGCGCTCACCGGCACGCTGGCCACCCGCTGCCAGTGGGTCGAAACCATTGTCGAAGCGGCGCTCGAACGCAGCCGCGAAAAATTTGTGCAGGCGCTGGTGCTCGACGGAGCAGTCAGTTCGCTGGATCAAGCCGTGGCCCTGGCCGCCGACCTGCTCGCCGCCCAGGCCCCTTTTTGAGGATGGTGACCGATGCAATTCCCTCTCCCGGTGCTGGTCAGATGGTCACCCTCGACGACCCGGAGCAAGGGCTGAGCGAGGAGACCCTGGCCCAGACCGATGTGCTGGTCTGGTGGGGCCATGTCGCCCACGACCAGGTGCGCGACGAGTTCGTCGACCGGGTACAACGCCGGGTGCTCGAAGGGATGGGGCTGGTCGTGCTCCATTCGGGCCACCATGCCAAAATCTTCCGTCGGCTGATGGGGACCACCTGCAGCCTGCGTTGGCGTGAAGACGGCCTGCACGAACGGCTCTGGGTTGTGGACCCTGGCCACCCCATCGCCGATGGACTGCCCCCCTATTTTGAGATCCCGCAGGACGAAATGTACGGCGAACATTTTGACATTCCGGCGCCAGATGCCGTCGTCCTGATCAGCTGGTTTGCCGGCGGCGAGGTCTTTCGCAGCGGCTGCTGCTTTCACCGCGGGCGCGGCAAAATCTTCTATTTCCGACCCGGCCACGAAACCTTCCCGGTCTATTACCAAAAAGAGGTGCAGCAGGTGATCGCCAACGGTGTGCGCTGGGCGGCTCCGGGCAAAGGGCCCGCCTTTGTCTACAGCGGCGGCGAGACCCTCCACGCGGCAGCGCTCGAACCGCGCCAGGCTGGCTGAACGGACCCAGACGCACGTATGGCCATTCCACCCTCTCCCCCTGCCCAGCAGGTGCCGCGCGCCCGCAAAGTGGCGATCGTCTGCCACCAGGGGGCCAACGAGTACGCCCCGCCCAACACGGTAGCCGCTGCCCAGCTCTGCATCGACTGGGGCATGGACTATGTCGAGATCGACGTCAACATGAGCCAGGATGGCGTGCTCTACGTCTTTCATGGCCCCGATCTGGCAGAGACCACCGACGGGAGAGGGCTGTTCCACGAACAGAGTGCAGCCACCCTCGACGCCCTGGATGCGGGCAGCTGGTTTGATGCCCGCTACCGGGGGGAGCGAGTGCCCCGGCTGGACGCCTATCTGCGCTGGATCGCCGGCAAGGCCAAGGTCTTTTTCGATGTCAAACGGGCCGATCTGCCCCAGCTGATTGCGCTGGTCGAAGCGGTACAGCTCGAACAGGACTCTTTTTTTTGGTTCAGCGAACCGGAGCGGGCGCTGGAATTCCGGCGCCTGGCCCCCCATCTTCCGCTCAAGGTCAACGCAGAAAGCGTTGCCGAGGCCGTCGAGGCCCACGAACGCTTCGGTGCTGCCCTTGTCGAATGTTCGATGGCCGCGCTGTCGGACGAACTG
>JAPLGY010000775.1 GCA_026389955.1 Caldilinea sp.
AGGTGCCGGGCCATGCCTGGCTGCAGTGGGAGACTGTTCGAGAGGGCAGCGGCACCCGTCTGGTGCAGACTGCCCTCTTTGCTCCGACCGGCCTCTGGGGGATGCTCTACTGGTATTCGCTTTACCCCGTGCACAAAGTGATCTTCAGCGCCCTGATCCGCGCGATCGCACGCGATGCAGTCTATATGAACGCGAACGGTTTTGCGGACTGCCTGCCATTTCCGGGAGAGGTGGCGGCCGTTTCTGGCAACAACAGTGGAGAAAAACTGCCAGACAAATACAGCCTGCCGCCCACCGAACTGTAGCTGGCCGCCTCGATGAAATAGGTCTGGCCTTCTGCTACGCTGAGCGTGACCTCTGACTGGCCTCCAGAACTGTCGTCGTTGCAGGCTTGTATGGTGAGTGCCCCGCGTTCGCCGGTAAAGACCGCCAGCACCGTATCGTAGCTGCTGCCAAAGGTGTCGACTGTGAGTGTGCCTGCAGAAGGTGGCACAAACCGATACCAGACCGTCGCTGATTCTTCTCCTGCGCAGAGGGAAGGGTCATCGTTCGCCTGGGTTGCTCTGGTTGTATCTATCTGGTGGTTGAACGGGAGCGGTGTCACTTCGACGGGACTGGCAAAGTCGTCGTTGGCGGGCACAGGAGCGAGCGGAATCCCTGGTGCGGCAATGAAGGGCAGGAATGCGCGGCTGTGCTCGCCGATCGTAAGCCAATAGCGGGTGTACGGTCCATAGGTCTGCCCATACAGTCCTGGGAGCAGCTCCACGCTGACATAGATGGACCCGGTGCGATCTGCTTTCCAGATCCGGTGTGCTGATGTCTCGAAGCGGGGTGTCTTTCCCCAGGGAAACCACCACCAGTCTGTCTGTGGAGCAAGGCCTTCTGTATAGGTGATCGGCGTGCGTGCGTCGCTGTCGAAAAGCCAGAGGACAGTATGGAGGGTTGGCGCTGTATCGGTGATGCTCCCGGTCAGGAACAAGTATTCCTTCCCTTCTTCGACTTCCATGCGGACCCAGTCCTGGTCGCCTTCTTCATGAAAGGTGTGCATCTGGTGAAGGAGTGCCCCATTCATCTGCTGCGCGTCGGTGGAATGGTTGTCTGGTTCGAAGGAATCGCCGCCGAGGCAGCGGTTGGGGTCGGTGGTACAGGCTGTGATCCACTCCCAGTAGCTTGAGACGCGCGTGAAGACATCGTACATTCCGCTTGCAATGCAGCCGTACGGTCCCCAGCTGACAATTCCAATTTGTGTCCACGAGCCATTTGGCTGCTGCACCATCAGCGGGCCGCCGCTGTCGCCGTAGCAGGCACCCATTGTCAGCGTTTCATAGCCGGCGCACAACATAGCGTCTGTGATGACTTCAGTGCTCTGCTGGCATCTGGTGGGGTCGACCAGCGGGAGGGACACTTCACGCAGCGCGTCTGGGTATACAGCGCTCCACCCTGATATTTCTTTAGCACCCCATCCGATCACGGTTGCGCGCAGGTGATCGAACTCCGACGTGCCAGAAATCGTCTGGTAGAGCGAGATTGGGGTATAGGTCACCGGTGTGGAGAGGCGGATCAAGGCCAGGTCGTGGTCCAGCTGTGTAGGGTCGTAGCCTGGGTGGGGGATCACCTGGGCACCGGGGATGCGCGTGCCGCTGTCGGAAAGGCGGTGTGCGCCGACGAGCACATCGATCAACGAGGGTTCTTTTCCTTCGACGCAGTGGGCGGCGGTCAGCACCCACTCCTCGTCGATCAAGGAACCGCCACAAAACTGCCCTGCGTAGGTATTGGGTTGGAGAGGGTCGATCAGCGCGACCTGCCAGGGATATGCGCCGGGCTGGGCCTCGCGTCCGCCGAGGATGTCTGGGGCATGGGCAGGTTCCTGGGCGGTCACGCCGCCGGCAAACAACAGGAAACCGCCCAACATCCACAGGAGATGCAACACCAACAAACCAACTCTTACGAGCGAGGGAGATCGTCTGGCAGTCATGGGGGGGCTCCATTGGGTAAAAAATTAAGATTCAGGACGTTTTATTGTATAACAGTCTCGCCCAAAACGAAAAATTTTTTTTCGACTGATTGGGTGGTAGAATGGACCAAAAATTATCCTTGTCAGGAGTGCAAGATGGTTGAATATCGGCAGTCTGTTTCATGGTGGTGTCTGGTGCCGGCGCTGCTCAGCCCGCAGGAGCTGGTGCGTGCTGCGGCAGAGATCGGCTACGCTGCGGTAGAACTGTTGCCCGAGCTGTACTGGCCGCTGGCGCGCGAACATGGGTTGGCCATCGCTGCGGTCAACGGCCATGCTTCGATCGAAGAGGGGCTCAACCGGCGTACCCACCATGCACGCATCGTGCGCGAGCTGGAGGCCAACATCGCCAAGGCTGCGGCTTGGGGGATCGCCAATTTGATCTGTTTCAGCGGCAATCGGGGAAACCTCGACGACACCGCTGGGATCGAAGCGACCGCAGAGGGTCTGGCCCGGGTCGCCCGGCGGGCCGAAGAGGCCGGTGTAACCCTGGTGTTGGAGGTGCTCAACAGCAAGGTGGACCACCCCGATTACCAGGCGGACCAGACCCGCTGGGCCGTTGAAGTCTGCCGGCAGGTTGGCTCGCCGGCGGTCAAAGTGCTTTATGACATCTATCACATGCAGATTATGGAGGGAGATATTCTGCGCACGATCGAGCGGGAGCACCTCTGGTTTGGCCACTACCATACAGCAGGGAACCCCGGGCGTGCAGAGATCGACGCTCGCCAGGAGTTGAATTACCGCCCCATTTTCCAGGCGATCGCGGCAACGGGCTACCGTGGCTACATCGGCCACGAGTTTATCCCGCGGGGGGAGGCGGTGGCTGCATTGCGCGATGCTTATCAGCTGGCAGCGCAGAGCGGGGAGGAAGGGGGCGGGTGAGGCAGGTCGGCGGCAAAAATCAGTCGAATTCGTCGCCGGCGCGTTCGCTGAGCGTGCGCTCTCCGGCCTGCGCGGAGAGGCCTGGCTCGCGGCCGCGCAGCGAGACCCCCCGGACTCCGGGCGGGGCAGCCAGTGCTTCCTGCTGCACGACCGGGTACTGGGCCATGAGGGCAGCGTCTGCGGGACGATTGGCAAAGTAGATTCGTTCGCGGCGCAGGGTGCGGGCAAAATCGTCGAAACCGAGCGCGTCGACGACTTCGTCTGGGCGCCCGGTGGCGCCGTTGCGCATCTGCACACGCAGAAAAATGGGATGCTCTTCGTGCGCCGCGTCGTATCCCAGGGCAGCCAGCTCCAGGACCAGGGGGCGCAGGTTGTAGGTATAGCGGCTGCCTTTGCGTTCGCGTTCGCGCCAGATCGTGGCCTGTTTCAGAAAGTTAGCGATGCGTTCTGCAAGCAGAGCGTCGTCGAGCTCCCCAGGGGCGGTGTAGAGGAGGATCGTATAGTCTGCCCCGACGATCCACGGTTGGAGGGCATCCCCTGTGGGTGGGATTTCTTCGACAGACTGCACCAGGATCCCTGGCGGCACTTTGGCGTGCAGGCGTGCGGCGATCTCTGCGACCGGAAGTGGAGGAGAGAGCACGATGTCGAGCGGCTCATAGCGCCCGGTGATCCCGACCCCCAACGGCGCTGCAAATTGTAGGTGGGGTTGGGGGTTAAAGCCTTGTTTGTAGAGCAACGGCAGGTCAGCGCGGCGCAGTGTGCGTTCCCACAGCCGAAACTCGTCGTGGTGCGAGATGAATTTGATTGATTCGCCTTTGGCGTACCAGACGCGCACGCGCTGGCGGGCTTCGTGGGCAGTGGTGTCGGTCATCGGTGCCAGCCTCTCTTTCAGGCGTCGGAGGGGAGGCGCTGGCTCACTGTGCCGAAGCGCCGCTGCGGCACGCGATGGTCGAACTGGCCCTGGCGGTCGGGCGACATCGTGTCGTTGAAATAAAGCGGAATTGGGACGACATCGACTGGCTGGCGGTGGAGGGTGCGTCCCAGCGGTGGGCAGCCCCACCCCTCTGCTGGCGCCTCGCGGCGCTGTTCCTTGAAATAGCCGAGGATTCCACACGAAAAACAGTGCTCGCGGCAGTCGTCGACCACCCCCCCAGCATAGGTGTTGCGGTACTCTTCGACCAAAAATTTCTTTTTGAGCCCCGCAGAGATGTGCTCCCAGGGGAGCACCTCGTCCAGCGGACGTTGGCGCCGTGCATACCAGTCCATCTCCAGCCCCAGTTCGGCTAAGGCTGCCTGCCAGGCGGAATACTGAAAATACTCGCCCCAGCCATCCAGCCGGGCTCCTTTGCGCCAGGCCAGCTCGATGACCTCCGAGAGCCGCCGGTCTCCGCGGGTGAGAAAGGCCTCGACCAAGGTCTCTTCCGGGTTGTTCCACGAAAAATGGATGCCGGGCCCGCGCAGCTCGCGCTGCAAGAGGGCGATCTGGGCCTGGATCACGCTCTCTTCTTCCATCGGGACCCACTGGAAGGGGGTGTGGGGTTTGGGAACCAGCGTGCTGACCCCGATGCGTACGTTGGCTTTTTTGCCCAGTCGGCGCCTTCCGACAGCCAGCACGGCTTTGGCCAGGTCGGCGATCGCCTGGACATCTTCGAGCGTCTGGGTGGGGTGGCCGACCATGAAGTACATCTTGATCGTGGTCCAGCCTCGTTTGTAGACTTCCTCGGCGGTGGCGAGCAGCTCTGCTGATGCGATTGGCTTGTTGATGACGTCGCGCAGCCGGTCTGTGGCGGCTTCGGGGGCAAAGGTGAAGCCGGATCTGCGCCGTCCTTTTTCGAGCAGATCCATCAAGTCGATGCTGAAGCTTTCGATGCGCAGGCTGGGCAGCCCTACGCTCAGCCTGCGTGTGCCATGTCGTTCGACGGTGCGGCGCACCAGCTCCTCGACGTAGCTGTAGTCGCTGCTGCTCAGGCTGAGGAAACTGACCTCTTCAAAACCGCAGGCCTCGATCATGGCGTCGACTGCCTCCAGCACTTCTTCGACCGGTCGCTCGCGTACTGGGCGAAAGATCATACCGGCCTGGCAGAAGCGGCAGCCGCGCGTGCAGCCGCGCATGATCTCGATGGCGGCACGGTTGTGGACGACGTTGATGTAGGGGACGATAAAGTGGGTCACCGGCGGCGGCAGGACGGTCACGACCCGTTTGAGCACCTCTGCAGGCGCCGCAGGGTGGTTGGGGGTGACTGCGGCGACCGAGCCGTCGGCGGCGTACTGTACGGTGTAAAACGACGGCACATAGACGCCCGGGAGGGTGGCCAGCGTGGCCAACAGGGCCTGCCGGTTGGGCGACTGTTGGTTGGCTTTGACCGCTGCAATCACCTCGAAGAGGACTTCTTCCCCCTCACCGACGATCATCGCATCAAAAAAAGCGCTCATCGGCTCTGGGTTGTAGCAGCCAGAACCGCCGGCAATCACCAAGGGATCCCGATCCCCGCGATCCGCGGCGCGCAGGGGCAGGCCGCTGAGATCCAGCATGGTGAGCACGTTGGTGTAGAGCTGCTCGTAGGGCAGGCTGAAGCCGATCAGGTCAAATTCAGCCAGGGGGTGGCGAGTTTCCAGCCCGTACAGGGGGATCTGGTCGCGGCGCAGATAGGCTTCGAAGTCAGGCCAGGGGCAGTAGACACGTTCGGCCAGCAGGTCGCTGCGGCGGTTGATCAGGTCGTAGAGCACCATCAACCCCAGGTTGCTTCCCCCAAGCTCGTAAATGTCGGGAAATGCCAGCGCGACCTTGACCTGGATGGCTGGATCCATCCAATCTTTGACAACGGTGTTCAGCTCGCCGCCGGTGTAGCGGGCCGGTTTTTCGACCTTGTGCAGGATCCGGTCAAGGGCGCGAGTGATCTGGCGTGGGGTCAGGTGTGACGGCGGATGTGACATTATGAAATCGGTCTTTCTCTGTGTCGTGTTGGTCTGGCCAGGGTGGGGTTTGAACCCACCGGATAGATTGAGGTCGCTGTATAGGGCGGGCGTTCGGCCCATGCCAGGAGATTATATCACAGCGAGCGCGCGCGGAAAGGCGACGGCCAGCACCAAGGCGCCGGCCAGCAGCAACATTCCCGTCCCCAGAAAGACCGGGCTCAGCCCGATCTGTTGGGAGATAGCGCCCAGCAGAAAGGGGCTGAGGGTAATGCCGATTCCACCAGCCATATTGTAGGCGCCTAGCGCTGCCCCCCGGATTTGTGGCTGCGCGTATTGGGTGACAAAGGCCTGTCCGGCGGTAAGGAACATCCCGTACGAGATGCCTTCGACCACCAACGCCAGACCGAGTTCGGCATAGCCCCTCCAAGAGGCCAGTGCGACTGCAGCAACCCCGCTGAGGGCAATGGCCAGCACCATCAGACGGTAGCTCCACTGTGGGGTGCTCAGCACGCCGAGCGGCACACGGGTCAAGGTGGAGAGCAGCCCGCGCAGGGTGTACAGCCCGCCGATGGCTGCTGCGGAGAAGCCCAGGGTGCTGGCATGGATGGGCAGAAAGCTGACCACGACGGCGCTGAAGACCGGGCTGATCAGCAGGTTGGCCAGTGCGGCGAGCAGGATGGGGCGGCTGCTGGCCAGCACCCGCAGGTTTTGGAGGGGGTTGGCAGCGCGCAGGCCGGTGGCCACTGTTTTGTCGACCAGCGTGACCCAGGCCAGGGCTGCGGAGGCGATGGCGACCAGTGCCAGGATCAGCAGGCTGCGTTCTACATTGAACGACTCCGCCAGCAGCCCGCCCAGCAGCGGACCGGTGGCAAAACCGAGCCCCATGGCCGTGGTCAGCATGCCCATCGCCAACCCGCGTTCGCTGGGTGCAGCGTAGTCGCCCACCATGGCAGCACCCATCGCAAAGACACAGACGACGCCCAGCCCGAGCAGCATCTGTGCAAGCAGGAGCCAAAGCGGGGTCGGAGCCAGCGCCAGCAGGGTGCTTGAGACGGCAAAGAAGAGACAGCCGGCTGCGATCAGGTGGCGGCGCCCCAGACGGTCGGAGATCAGCCCCAGCGGCACAGCGGCTGTCACCTGCGTTGCGCCGTTGAAGGCGGTCAGGCTGCCGATCAGGAGCAGCGATGCCCCAAGCTCGCGGGCAAGCAGCGGCAAAACCAGCAGGATGTAGCCGACAACGACATCGATGATGTAGATCACCAAAAAGAGGGCCAGCAGTTCGCGACGCAGCAGGCGCTGCCAGTGGGAAGTCAGGTGCATGGGAGTCCGTTATTCTGTCCAAGATTGTGCATCAATGAGCCAATCACATAGACTATAGGGGATTGGGGCAAATCGGCCAAACAGGCTGGCCTGTGTGATTCCAATTTTGGGAGGGAGCGGTATGCTGGCTGTAAAACACTGGATCAAGGGGAGAAACCGATGAAAATCGATTCATTCAACGAGTATCAGCGGGCCTCGCGGCGGACCTGGCAGCGGGTGCATACCGAGCATCCGATCGTCTACCCTACGTTGTGGTTGGTCAACGAAGCGGGGGAGGTCGCGGGCAAGATCAAAAAGATCTTTCGCGACAAACAGGGCGAGATCACGGAGGTAGACCGTGAGGCGCTCAAGCAGGAACTGGGCGATGTTTTGTGGTATCTGGCCCAGATTGCCACTGAGCTGGGGGTTGAGCTCGAGGAGGTGGCCAGCGCCAATCTGGTCAAACTTGCTGGCCGGCTGGAACGTGGCCAGATTGGCGGTGAGGGGGATGATCGGTGAGGGGGATGACAAGCATCAACGACTTGCATCAAAATGGGCTGGGTGGGTGAGCAGGGGGTGGAATTCTGGGTCGCGTGGGCCGGGCATCAGGCGGCCTGTGACGACCTGGGCATCGTGCTGGAAGACGAGAAGTGCGTTGCGTTCGAGTGCTTCGTGGCGCAGGCGGCGTTTGGTCTCCATACTTTGCAGCGGTGCAACGTCGAAGGCGGGCACCCAGGCCAGCCGCTGCAGCTGGACAGCCCAGTTGGCGCTGTCGCCGAGAAAGAGCAGGCATTCCCCCTGGCTCTCCACCCAGACGACCTGCAGGGCAGCGGTGTGGCCTGGGGCGATGTCGGTGCGCACGCTGCTGGCCAGCCGCTGCGGTCCGTCGACAATATCAAGCTGGTTGCGTTCGAGCAAGGGGCGAAAATTGTCGGCGATGTAGGTGGCTGCTGTGCGTTCGTTGGGAAAGCTGGCGTCGGCCAGGTCGAGCCGCTGGCCAATGTAGCGGGCGCGTGGGAAGACTGGCACCAGGGTGGGCGGCGAGCCGTCCACGGCTTCCCAGCGGGTGGCGCCGCCAGCATGGTCGCCGTGAAAGTGGGTCAGCAGCACGAGGTCAACATCCTCTGGTTGGAAACCGGCGCGTGCCAGTTCTCCGACCAGGCGCCGGGTGCGGTCGTCCATCCCCAGGCGGGCCCGGACTTTGGGGGGCAGCTTGTCGCCGTGGCCGGTATCGACCAGGATCAGCCCGGCGTCGGATTCGATCAGCAGGGAGCGGGTGTCGACGGGAATTTGATTGTGCTCGTTTGGTGGAATCACCTGCTGCCAGAGCGCGCGCGGGATCAGGCCAAAGAAGCCGCCGCCGTCGCTGTAGTGGAGGCCGTCGCTCAAAATATGGCAGCGGACCGCACCGATTTGAACTGAATATGCCATACAGGGCTCCTTTTGTGGACGAGAGTAGGGAAGCTGCCGCCCTGGAAAGCCCGGAGCGGTCTGGGGCGATTCGAGCTCATCTCCAGGCGCGGACGATGTCTGGCAGGCTGTGGAGTGTCTCCAGGGTGGCGTCCGGGTGGATCGTGTCCGCCAGCTGCTCGTTGTCGTGCAGCACCTGCGGGTCGGTCGTCCCGTGCACCAGCACGGTCTGTGCGCCCAGTTCGATCCCGCAGCGAATATCGACGTGGAGGCTGTCGCCGACCACCACCACTTCGTAGGGCAGACACGCCCAGCGGTCGAGGGCAATCTGCAAAAAGCGTGGGTCGGGTTTGCGGTATTCGACGCTGCTGCTGCTCAGGCAGAGGTCGAAATAGGGGCGCAGGCCGAGGGTGTCGACGGTCTGTTGAAAGGCGCGGTCGCAGCTGTGGTTGGTGAGCAGGGCCAGCTTGTAGCCAGCCGAACGCAGCGCGGCCAGCATCTCCCGGGCGCCTGGACGCAGCGTCCAGGCGCTCATTTCGGGTGCGTAGAAGTGGTCGACCGCCTGCTGCAGCACCTGGGGGTCCATCCGGCTGGCTGGGTAGCCAAAGAACTGGAGCAGAAAGCTCATGGCGTCGTCTGCCAGATGTTCTTCTTGTTCGTCGGCTGATTTTTTTTCGGAAAAGCGCCGGGCCTCCACAATTTTGGTGTCGAACTGGTCGGGCAGGGTCATTCCCGTGGCGCGCATATAGGTGTCTGCTGCGCGTGCCCCTTCGGCCATCAGCTCCAACAGCGGGCGTGTGCGGGTGGCCAGGGTGTCGTCGAAGTCGAAGATCACCCCACGGACCAGGGGGGGGGCGGCAGGCAGGGGGCCGCCCAGGTCGGCAAAAAAGTCGTCGACCAGCTGTGCCAGCCTCTCTGTCGAGAGGGGAGGGACGGTCATTTCGGTCACGGTGCCGTAGTCGCGCGGCGGAGGGGCGGGTTCGGGCGGTGGGCCGAAGAGGGAGTACATCTCTGCCGAGCTGAGCGTGCGTCCTTCGCTGCGCACACGGGCCAGGAAACGTTCCTTTTCCTCGACGGTCAGCGGCTCTGGTGTAGGGGAGTGTTCGGTCTCTTCGGATGGGTTGTCGTTCATCAGGTTGTCCTGTCTCAGCTTCAGGATCGGCTTGTGTTGAGTTGGATCATGGTTTATCATAGCATGGTGGGGGCGTGCAGCCCCAGTTGCGCAAGGGCTTGTGCTCTGCTAGACTGGCAGAAAAACCTGTACCCTTCCAAAGAAAGGAAGTCCGATGCAAGGCCCGTCGATCTGTGTGGTCGGTTCGATCAATCTGGACATGAACACCTATGTCGCTGCGTTCCCGCGGCCTGGAGAAACGATCCATGGAGAGCGGTTTACAACTGGCTATGGTGGCAAGGGGGCCAACCAGGCGGTGATGGCGGCCCGGCTGGGGGGGGCTGTCCAGATGGTCGGACGGGTGGGCGACGACATGTTTGGGCAGGAGATGCTGCGCAACCTGGGCAGGGAAGGGGTGGATACCCGCTCTGTGCGGGTGAGCCCGGGTTTTTCTTCGGGGGTGGCGGTGATCACCGTCGATGCCAGCGGGCAGAATCAGATAGTGGTGGTGGCCGGTGCCAACGGCCAGGTGACGGCCGACGATCTTGACGGTGCCCTGGAGGGGGCGGTCCAGGTGCTGGTCTGTCAGATGGAAGTGCCGATGGCGGCCAATCTGGCGGCGTTGCGGCGGGCACGTGCGGCGGGGGTGCAGACCATTTTCAACCCGGCGCCGGTCAGCAGCGCGATCCCCGAGGAAGTCTATGGGTTGGCGGACATTTTTTGTCCGAACGAAAGCGAGGCGGAGCTGCTGACCGGGGTGGCGGTCCACTCGATCG
>JAPLGY010000578.1 GCA_026389955.1 Caldilinea sp.
TTGCCAAGACCGGCACTGTCCTTGCAGCGCGCTACACCTTCACCTACGAGTGGGATGGCGCACAATGGCTGATCACGAGCCACCACTCCTCAGCCATGCCAGAACCATAACATCAACCTGCCTATTGGCGGGAGGGCCGCAGCCCTCCCGCCAATAGGCCGAGGTCGGCAGCATGGATGACAGCCTGGGTGCGGTTGGTTGCATCCAATTTTTGAAAAAGATGGCTGATATGCGAACGAACTGTGGCCGTGCTGATCTTCAGGCTGGCAGCAATCTCTTGGTTGGAAAGGCCACGGGCCAGGCACTCAAGCACGGCCAGCTCCCTTCCCGTCAGCAAGGAAGCCGGTGCTGCAGGCTGCGGATGGGCCAGAGCAGCCGCCAAGGTGCGTGAGATGACGAGTTGGTCTTGGGCAACCGCATGAAGGGTGTGGATCAGTTCACTGGCAGATTTTCGCTTGTGGACAACACCGAGAGCACCTGCCCGGATAGCAGCCAGGGCGATCTCCTGGCTCTCATCGCTGGTCAGCGCCAGTATGCGTGCCCCACAATTCTGGACCAGAATCGCCTGGGTCGCCTCGATGCCCCCCAGCCGCGGCATAAACAAGTCCATCAAAATTACATCCGGGCACAAACTCTGGGCCAGCGCCACCGCCTCCACACCATCCCCAGCTTCACCCACCACCTCGATTCCATAGCGGGGGTCTGACAGCAGCAGATGGAGCGCCTGACGCACGACACCGTGGTCTTCGACAATCAACAGCCGCACAGCCGCTGTCGTATTCACCTGGTTCGCAGCCACCATCCCCTCCAGCTTCCCTTTTCAACTCGAATTGGACAGCGTTGCCGGCAACAGTTCAGGATCGCCTGGTAGCCAACAAAACACCTGGGTGCCCCGTCCCGGGCTCGAATCGACTCGAATCCTCCCCCCCACAGCTGCCGCACGCTCTTGCATGGTGCGGCTCCCTATACCCGGAAAAGAACGAACAGGGTCAAATCCCTGTCCATTGTCAGAGATAGTCAGACAAAGCGCAGCAGCAGCCTGAGCCAGCTGCACACAGACCTGGCTCGCCTTGGCATGCTTCAATGTGTTGTTGAGCGCCTCGAAGGCAACCCGCAGCAACACATCCTGCACAACAGGAGAAAGTTCACAGCCAGACAGATCGACAAAATCAGCCTGTATACCCAGCCGCCGTTCGATCAGGGTAAAGCGAGACTCAAACGCACTCTGCAGCGTGCCCTGCCCGCGATCGGTTGGCTGCAGTTCCAACAACAGCAGCCGCATCTCGATCAGCGCTTGATAAGAGGTATCCTCCACCGCCAGAAGCGTATTCCGCACTTTGTCTGTGTCTTGTTTTTCCAAAGCGTCGCAGCCAGCGCGGGCAAACAATATCATACTATAAACAGATTGGGTCAGCGCATCGTGCAGCTCTCGCGCCAGCCGCTGTCGTTCCTGATGCAAAACCGCAGCGGCACGTGCGGCCTGCAGCTGCTCCTCCACCTGCCAACGGCGCAAAGCCCCCCCGAACATCGCCACTGCAGTGCGCTGCAGCAGCAACTCTTCGGTGTCCCACTCGCGCGCCGAATTGTAGTCGTCGAAGCTGATAAATCCCCACCAGAGACCCTCCACTTGCACCGGAAAAAACTGCACAGAAAGAATTCCGTCGGCCAGCAAGCTGTCGCGCAGCGGAGGGGTTCCTTCAAAAACAACCGCAGTCGGCCCACCGACCGGCAAACCTGCAGCCTGTGCGGCCGCATGCCCGTCTGGCACACTCTGCCAAGGGATACAAGCCGCAAAACCGCCCGCCAGACTCGATGGAATTCCTGCAGCACAGCTCTCAGCAACCATCCCACAACAAAATCCACGGTGCGGGTCGTCAAAATTTCGAAAAAGCGAGGCGCGCCCAGCTCCTGCTACGGCCCGCAAATGCGCCAACGCTTCGGTCAGAACCTGCTGACGGTCAGCTTCTCCGGCAACCGGCTGCAACAACGCCTGGGCACATTCGTGCAATGCCTGCGCATTGCGGAGCCTGCGCACCAGATGCCGAGCAGACAACTCGGAGTCCAACAGATCCAGTTGTAACCTCTCCATACAACCGCAGGCTCCAGCCCTTCCATCATACAGAAATCGTCCATTCGGATGATAGCACATCCGCGCATCAGATGAAAGAGCCTCACAAAAAATCAGACGATCGACAGATGCGTCCGCAAGCAGCATCTGCTATAGTTTTACTGTATATTCCGTGCGGTCAGAAGGCCCCTCCCCAAAGGAAAAAATGAAAAAATTGCTTCGCACCCATCGAGTCCTGTGGGTGTTGTTCTGGACGATGCTGGCCGCCGGCTGCCAGCCGATTGTAGAGAAGCCTTTCAACCGCCCCTGCGCCCTCTATCTGCCGCAAGGGGAAATCGCCGGAAAGACAATTCAGTGTGGCTTTGTGCGCGTCCCTTGGGATCGTTCCACCCCCCACAGCCCCCCCGCAGATCTGGCCTATGTACTTCTCAAGGCGACCGGAAAGTCCCCCCGCCCAGCTGCCATCGTACACGTCGCTGGCGGGCCAGGCGCCGGGTCTACCTTGCGCGAGAGCGTGCTGGAGTTGAGAAAACGCTACGCATCCCTGCGTGAAGAGTACGACATTGTTCTGTACGACCAGCGTGGCATGGGCAACAGCCAGCCTTTTTTTGCCTGCGCCGAGCCAGACGAGCCGACACTGGCTACCCTGTCCGATACGCTGGCAGAGTCTCTGGGACGCCAGCCAACCGCCGATGAGCAGCGCGCCGCCTTCTGTGCACACACGACAGCCGCACAAGGTTACCCAGCCAGCCTCCTCAGTACCGCAACGAGCGCAGCCGACCTGGTCGACCTCTTGGAAGTGCTGGACTACCCAGCGTACTCGCTCTATGGGGTCTCCTACGGCACCCGGCTGTTGATGGCGTTGATGCATTTCTTTCCCCATCTGCCAACAGTACGCAGCATCGTGCTCGATTCACGTCGAGACCCTGCAGAAAACCCCGCTGCCCCTGCCTGATGGGAGCGAACTGACCGCCGAAGCCTTCCAACGGGCTGTTTTTCCCCTGGCACCGGCGATCGGCCATGTGCCCTACATGCCCCGTCTCATCAGCGAACTGGCAGAGGGAAACAGCGCAACGCTCATGCAGCTGCGCAGCGGCCTGGTCCCCAGCACCCACCATCTTACAGCGCTGGACAATGAACACCCACGCACCGGGGAACTTGTCGATGCCTTTTTGGCTTGCCAAGTGGACCTGGCGGATGCCACCACCCAGGCTGCCTACGACCAAGGGCTGATCTCCTTGTGGGATGCCCCCCCAGAACGCGTGGCAGCGTTTTTGGGAGAACTCTGCGCAGCCAGCAGCGGCAACGCTGCCAGCCTGCTGGTACAAGAATTGCCTATCGGCACTTTTAATGGGGTAATTGTCCGGTTTGCGCCAGAACTTTTGCCGGCCGTCAATGCAGAACTCAACCGAAAATTGCTCTGTACCGAAGAATATCCCTTTGCAACCACCGGAGAAAGAGTGGCACAGCAGCTGGAGCCACTGGATCTGCCCGATTTTTTTGTGGCAGAAGTGGCACAGCGCGTGGACAGCCAGAGCGATGGCTGTGCAGGCTGGCCCTCCCGCCTCACTGCGCCGACCCCCACATCCCCCGGAAAATACCCCGTGCTGATCTTGAGCGGCGATTTTGACCCCCTTACCCCACCCGCTTTCGGGCAGATCGCCGCAGAACAGCTCCCAGCCTCCCTCTGGATTCGCGTGCCCAATGCCACACACAGCATTCTGGGCAACTACGGCCCCTGCATCGCTGCCCTCACACAACAGTTTCTGGAAGACCCGGCACGACCAGTCGATCTGGCCTGCTTGCAGACAATGCGTATCCCATGGGTGCTGCCAGAGGATACGCCGTAAGCCTCTCCCATCAGAGCCCTGGGCAAGCTCATCCGAACAGACGAGCCTGCCCTCCTCCAAAACGCGGAGAGCATTCCTGTCAAAAATCAGTGCAACGGTGGATGTGAGAGGCCAACCAGCATGTTAGGCTGGAAGGCTGACAAAAACACACAGACATGTCTCTCCCGGCAAGATTGGGAGAA
>JAPLGY010000643.1 GCA_026389955.1 Caldilinea sp.
AGCACCGCGGGCGGCTCCGGAACCGAGAGGTCGACCCCTTCTTCGGTCACCCACAGCTGGTAGCCCAGCGCAGGCACCGCAAATTGAACCTGGCCCACGTCGCCCACCGTCAGCTGGGCACTCCCAAACGGATCTCGCAGCGTTGCCCCCCAGGGCAGATAGCCGGTCAGATTGAGGCTGACCGGCTGTGTGGCTGGGCTGCGGTTGACAGCCACCAGCGCTGCCCCTTCCCCATTTTTGCGCCCGTACACGATCAGCCCGGCCTCGTCCACCCAGAGCGTTTCCCAGGAGCCTGTCCGCAAAAAACTGTGCTGCCGACGCAGCTGGCCCAGCCGACGATAGTGCTCCAGCAGCGTCAGGTCCTGCTGTCGCCAGCCAGGCAGGCGGTCATAGCCGGGGGCATCGGGCCAGGGGTAAGGCTGGCGGTTGTAGGGGTCATCCCGGCCGACATCGCTGCCAAAACCGACCAACCCCACTTCGTCGCCGTAGTAGAGGGTCGGTGCACCAGGCAGGGTAAACTGCAGCACCGCCGCCAACGCCAGCCGAGCACGCCCCTCCACAAACCCGGTCTGTTCGCCAAGGCCGTCAGGGTCGAGCACGCGTACAGCCCGGTTGACATCGTGCGAAGAAAGCAGATTCATCGCCGTAGCAAACGCAGCAGGCGGATAATCCTCCTGGATGGCGCGCAGGGCGGACTCAAATTCACGGGCAGAGAGCGCCGGCAGGCTGCCGTCGTTGTCACGAAAATCGCTGTCCCGCAAAAAACCAAGCACCGCCTGCCGGAAACGATAGTTCATCGTCGTGTCAAATTCATCCCCCAACACCCGCAGCCGAGCGTCCTGCTCACGCCAGGTCTCGGAGATCAACAAAGCCTCCGGGTGGGCAGTTTTGACTGCCTGGCGCATCTGCGCAAAAAAGCGCGGGTTGATGCCGACAACATCTGGCACCACATCGATCCGCCAGCCCGCCACGCCAGGCACCTCCAGCCAGCGGGTCGCAATGCCGTCGGCACCGATCCAGCTCTCGACCACCTCTGGGTGGGCGGTGTCCAGCTGCGGCAGGGTGGCCACATTGAACCAGCCACGGTAGGCAGCATCCCCGGCACAAGGGCCGCTGCCCGCCGGGCGGGCCGGGTCAAAAAAATACCAGCTGCGCACCGGGCTGGCAACCTGCTCACAGGCCCCCACCTCTGGGTGGCGGGCGTAGCGATCAAAAAGTGGGCTGTCGCTCGATGTGTGATTGGGGACCCCATCCAAAATCAGATTCATGTCCCGCTCTGCCAGCGCAGCGGCCAGCTCGACAAAAAACTGGTTGCTCCCCGCCGGGTCCCCGACCAACGCCAGCTGTTCGTCGACCTGTCGATAGTCGCGCCCGTCGTATTTGTGATTGGAGGGCGAATCAAAGATCGGGTTGAAATAGAGGGTGGTCACCCCCAGGGCCTGCAGATAGTCCAGCTGCTCCCAGACCCCTTGCAGATCCCCACCGTAAAAAGTACAGTTGTAGGTGCCATGCCAGGTCGGGTTGCGGCCCGGGTCGTTGGGCTCCGGATCGGGCACCAGGCTGTTCCAAGGGGTGATCGGGCGGGCTCGTCCACCACATTCTTCAGGATAGAACCAATCCTGCGCGGTGGGGTCGTTCTTCGGTTCTCCGTTGCGAAACCGGTCTGGAAAGATCTGGTAGATCGTGGCATCGGCCGCCCAGGCCGGCGCCACAAACCCTGGGTCGTACAGGTAGAGGTTCCACCCCTGGTCGAAGGCAGGGCTTGTCGGATAGACCTGCCCGGCTCCGCCGTCCAGCCGTGGGTCGTCGGCGTAATAGAGCATGGTGTCGCCATCTTGTACAACGAACAGATAGGAGAGCACATCGACGGCAGAAGCGGTGTCGATCGTCGTCTCCCACCAGGTATATTCTGCGTCGCTGGCCACCGCCTGCAGCGTCCTGGCGCGCAAGGTGCCGTCGCGCACGCTTCCCCACTGCAGATGGACCTGGCGCACGTCGTCGGCGGCGGTGCGCAGCCGCAACGTCACCGACTGCCCGGCGGGCTGGGCCCCCAGGGGGGATCGATAGAGGTCGCTGCGGCTGTCGTGCAGCAAAGCCTCCTGCGCGATTGCGCCGTCGTCGAGCCCTACCGGGCCGGGCTGGGCAGCGACCGGCTGGCCCCACCACAGCCACATCCCCAGGCCAATCACCCATCCTACTTTCATGACATTCATCGTGTCCCCCTTGCTCACTCCTGTGACCGGAGTTCTGGCAACCTGCGCCCCTGCTTCACACCCAGATCGTCAAGCCGCTGTCGGACGTCAGCAAATCGTTCGGCTGGGGCCAGAGCCAGAGCCCGCTCGCCTGCGTTGAAGGGGACCAGCAGCTGTTCCAACAGCGGGTCTTCGCGCACAGCGGCCAGATGCGCCTTGCTCTCAAATTCGAACAGGGCTACGTTGGCAGCAGCGACCTCCCCATAAAAGCCTCCCCACCGTTTGACGGTGGAGACCACAGACTCCGCCAGTTGGCCGCGGTGCAGGCTGGCCAGTTCCTGTAAACTGGCCAGCGTCGCTTCTCGTCCGTACCCACGCTGGCAGATCTTCTGCTCGTTCAGCCGCCAGAGCCCCTGCCCATCCACCTCAGCCAGCCGTGTCAGTCGTTCCAACAAAAAAAGGTTGGGAACGGCGTGGACAGGGAGCACCGTACCGTCGGGCTGGACGATCACGTCGTTGTCCGTCTGCCCGAGGTCGGCGTCGGTGAGCGCTG
>JAPLGY010000270.1 GCA_026389955.1 Caldilinea sp.
GGCGTAGGCGGGCAGGCATAGGGAAGAGGGCGGGGGATGGATGCAGGGCGGGGCGGAGAATGGGTCAATGGCTGGCGTAGGTGACGGAAGCATGGAACGACTTGACATTTGACCACATCGATTGATAATTGTATTAACCCTTTACATTATAGAATTGATACGGATTCTACATTGTGAACATTGCGTTTGATGACCGAAAGCTGGAAAAGGAATGGAACAACCTTCCCCAACTCACGCGCCGACATGGGGACCGAAGAGCGAAGTTGATCCGGCGTCGTTTAGATGAACTGCGTGCAGCAGAGACTTTAGAAGACATGCGCTACCTGCCGGGACCTCGTTGTCATGAATTGAAACAGGACAGGGCTGGACAGCTTTCTGTCGATCTGGATCATCCATATCGGCTGATTTTTACACCAGCGGCACCAGCCCTGACCAAGCCGGACGGCGGCCTGGATTGGACACAGGTCACTGTAATTGTTGTGCTGGGAGTGGAGGACACACATGCCTAACCTGAAAAACGAATATACGCCGGACTGGGTATCGCCGCCGGGGGAAACACTGCTAGAGACCATTGAAGCGCTGGGCATGAGCCAGACTGACCTGGCCAATCGCATGGGACGGCCCCAGAAGACGATCAACGAAATCATCAAAGGCAAAGCGGCCATTACCCCGGAAACAGCGCTGCAACTGGAAAAGGTGCTGAACGTACCGGCTCGGTTCTGGCTGAACCGAGAGCAACAGTACCGGGAATCACTGGCGCGTCAGGCAGAGCATGAAGCGTTGGAGACGCAACTTGGCTGGCTAGATGAGATTCCGGTCAATGAACTCGTGCAAAGAAAAATGGTCACTTGGAACGAAGATCGGGTGCAGTTACTCTGTAATGTGCTCGCCTTCTTCGGTGTGGCCTCCCCGCGCGAGTGGCGTGAGGTCTGGTTCAATCCCAATGTCGCCTTTCGCAAGACGCTGGCCTATACCAGTGAGCCGGGCGCGGTTGCATGCTGGCTGCGGGAAGGTGAACTCCAGGCCCAGAGCATCGAGTGTCGGCCCTTCGATGCGGATCGATTTCGTACCGTGTTATATCGAATTAGAGCGCTGACGGTTGAGCCGCCGGAGACTTTTGAATCGGCGATGCACTCACTGTGTGCCGAAGCGGGTGTGGCATTGGCATTGGTCAAACAGTATAAACAGTCGAAGGTCAGCGGCGCCACCCGCTGGTTGACACCCGACAAGGCGTTACTACAACTGAGTCTGCGTTACAAGACAAACGATCACTTCTGGTTCTCTTTCTTCCACGAGGCAGGCCACATTCTTCTGCATGGAAAGCGTGAGGTCTTCTTGGAGGATGGCAATGGAGGAGAGTCCTCTCAACGCAAGGAGAAAGAGGCGCATCAGTTTGCCCGTGATTTTCTCATTGACAAGAATGCCTACCGCTCCTTTGTAGAGGAAACAAGGCCCTATTTCAGCAAAGAAAAAATTCGGCAATTTGCTGCGACCCAGGGCATCACACCCGGAATTGTGGTGGGTAGGCTCCAGCATGATACACACTTGCAACATACCCATTGCAACGACTTGAAGCAGAAGTTGGATTGGGTGAGCGCCTGATCACAAAGGAGCAATCCGGTTTTACTTAGCCTCATCTCCCCAACCCAATCCATCCTCTGGCTCAAGCCGCAGACGTGTCGGCCAGCGCCTCTTCCAATCTGCACCCGTCAACTCAACGGCCACTGGGGTGATCTGAACGACGACGACACCGTCACGCGTGAGCAGATACGTTCGCTTCGCACTGGACTTGCAAACTCAAAAATAGGGCCAAACATGCCCGCGCATGCTGATCTCCTCGCGCATGCGTGTTGCCCACAGGAGCAGATCCAGGCTGCGCCCGGGCAGTTGCCCCCGGTTCAGCCTGCGGTCTCATGGCCCACGACATGCCAGAAGGAGAGGCTCGTCTCTGCGCCTTCGAAGACCACGGCGCCAGAGAAGCCCGCTCCCGGGTCAAACGCTGCCATCTGCCAGCGGTGCAGCGCAGCAGGGTCCCCCTGCACCCGCAGCAGACGGGCAGGTTCGCCGGGAGCCAGCGTCACGTCGAAGTGGTCGAGCGGAAAATAGAGTCCTTCCCCGATCGCCTTGATAAAAGCCTCTTTGCGGGTCCAGCAGGCATAGAACGACGGGAACTGCTCGGCTGGCGGGAGCGAGTCCAGCACAGCCAGCTCATGGGGAGAAAAGACGGTGCCCGCCAGCCGGCGCAGGTCGTCGAGTGGCCGGTGGGCTTCGACGTCGACGCCGACCCAGCGCCCGAGCGAGAAGGCATAGACCGCAAGGTCAGCCGCATGCGACAGGTTGAATTCGAGCGTACGCCCCTCCTGGGGGTGCACGACGGCAGGTTTGCCGCGCGGCCCATTCGCCAGCTCGATGCGGGCAGGGTCGGCCTGCAAGTAGGCGCCGAGCAGTGTCCGCAGCGTACCCCGTGCCACGATGAAGCGCCGTCGGTCGCGCTCGAAGTGGAAGCGCTGGGCCCGCAAGGCTTCCTCTGCTGACAGCAGACGGCGACAGCGCTCCAGCCGGTCGTCGGGGACCTGCAGCGGTGTGCGCCAGAGGTGCACCTGGGCGGGGGTGAGCGTTGGATGGACGGCAGCCGTCTGCCAGAATGTCTCTTCAGCCATGAGCGGTTGTTCCCAGGTCGATTTCACGCAGGTAGCCGGCCATTCCACGGGCCGGGTCCCACTGATTTGGATAGCCGAGCGAGACTTCTTCGTAGCGAACCCCGTCTCGACAGAGGCTTTGCCGGATATGGAGGTGCCCATAGACGGCCAGTGCGATCGAATACTGTTCCAGCCAGCGCTCGGTGCGCCGGGTGCCACACCAGATCGAAAAGCGCGGGATGCGCGGCAGCACCGCCAGATCGCGGCGCAGCGGATAGTGGTTGACGACGATCAGCGGCCTGCCGTCAGCCACCTGATTGAGCCGTGTTTCGGTGTACTGGCAGCGCGCAGCGCACCACGCCGAGCGCGACACATATGGGTCTGGATACAGCACCGCTTCGTCGGCGCAGACGACGCCGCTCTCTTCAGCCCAGGCCAGGACATCGTGGGCAGCAACATGGTCGGGATGAAAGGAATAGTCGTACAGGACAAAGACCGGTGCCAGCAGGGCCTCAAAATTGGTGCCGGGCCAGAGGACGTAGGGATCTTCGGGGGTCAGGACACCATACCGGCGGCAGAGGGAGACCATCTGGCGATACTTGGCCTCCCCGCGCACCGCGCCGCTGGCGGGCAGCGTCCACAGGTCATGGTTGCCGGGGGTCCACAAAATTTTGGCAAAACGGCTGGTCAGAATCTGCAGCGCAAACTCCAGATGGGCGATCGATTCACCAACATCGCCGGCCAGGATCAACCAGTCATCCCGGTATTCGGGCAGCTGCAGCAGGGCAGCACGATTTTGAGGATGACCCAAATGCAGGTCGCTGATGGCATAGAGTTTCATCGTCGTCTGATCCGTCGACCGGTCGGCTGTGCAGCCATAGAAGCTGCTGTACGGCAAGTCGGCCATTCAGCATACCCGAGCTCTGCCGAATTGGCAATCTGGCCAAGGCGAATCTACAAGTTCTTTTTGACAAACCAGTATTTTTGTGATAGTGTCCCGCCAAGCATCATTGGATAAAAACATTACAGATGGATGTAGCCATCCCTTCATACTTGACAAGCCATCATCCCCTCCAGGAACGCCAGAGTGTACGGGCGGCGCAGCAATACGCAGCAGGCAGAACCATCCGCCAGTGTATCGAGCAGGCAGCGCATGATGAAGAAGGCGTACAAGAGCGAGCTTGACCCGAACAACAAGCAGGTCACATCCATGCGCCGGCATGTGGGGTCTGCTGTTTGGCACCCTGATCGGTGAAAGATACTTGAGGAGATTCCGTATGGCCGTTGCACATCGACACTTTGCCCGGCGGTCGCTGCTCTTTATGCCGGGAGACAGTTTGAAAAAAATTCAGAAAGCTGCTGGCTGGGAGGTGGATACCGTGTTGCTTGACTTGGAAGACAGCGTGGCACCCAGCCAGAAGGCTGCGGCGCGTGCCGGGGTGGCCGCTGCACTGCACGAAATCGAATTCAACGGGCGGGAACGGCTGGTGCGCCTCAACCATGCCCAAACCGAGCTGCCAGCCACCGAAATCGAGGCCACTGCACCCGCCCGCCCCGACGGCTATATCGTCCCCACAGTGGAGAGCGCCGCCGACCTGCTGGCGGTCGATCGGCTGCTGGCCAGCACCGAGGTCACCTTGGGGCTGGCA
>JAPLGY010000305.1 GCA_026389955.1 Caldilinea sp.
CGGGTCGAGCATCGGGGAGTGTGCTGCTACAGGAATCGCCAGCCGTCGGGTCTTGAAGCCTGCGCCCTGCAGGGCCTGGGTGATGGCCGCCACCGAGGCGCGTGCTCCCGAGACCACCACGCTGGCCGGGCCGTTGACGACACCGATCGCTGCGTCCGGGTAGGGCTCGACAAAGGGGGCCACCGCCTGGGCCGAGGCCATCACGGCCACCATTTCCCCTGCTGCCTGCGCCATCAGCTCCCCGCGCCGGGTCACCAGACGCAGCCCCTCCTCCAGACCGAGGACGCCCGCTGCGTAGGCTGCGGCAAAATCGCCCAGGCTGTGCCCGAGCACGGCAGCCGGTCGGATCCCCCATTCTCGCCAGAGCTCCGCCAGCGCGCATTCCAGCGCATAGTTGGCTGCCTGTCCGCAGGGGTGGGAGTTCATCAGGTCATCGGTCTGGCTGGAGGCTGTCTCGGTGTCTGGCGCTGTGTAGAGCAATTCCACCAGAGAACGGCCGTAACAATCCTGGAAGGCCCGGTCGCAGCGGTCGAGGACAGAGCGAAACACGGGCTGGGTCTCGTAGAGTTCCTGCCCCATGCCGCTGTACTGTGCCCCCTGTCCCGTGAAGAGGAAGGCAACCTTGCTGCGGGCAGGAGCCACAACGACCCCTTCGTTCAGCCCGCTGCCTGCTGCCAGCTGGGCCGCCGCCTCCTGTGCAGTCGCAGCGATGACTGCCAACCGGTGGTTGAAGTGGGCCCTCCCGGCAGCGGCTGTGTAGCAGATCTGCGGCCAATCTGCAGCAGGCTGGCCCTTCAACCACGCTGCCATCCGGACACGCAGCGCTTCCAGGGCTGCGGCGCTGCGTGCGGCCAGGGTCAAAAGCTGGCAGGGACGTTCCACAGCAGCCTGTACCTCGGCAGCAGCAGGTGCCTCCTCCAACACCACAAAGGCGTTGGTGCCCCCAACCCCCAACGAATTGACCGCTGCCCGTCGCGGGGAGCTGCTCTCCCAGGGACGCACCTCGGTGTTGACATAGAAAGGCCCGTTGGCAAAGTCGATGCGCGGGTTGGGACGCGTAAAGTGGAGCGTCGGATACAACGTCCGGTGCTGCAGCGTCAGCACCGTCTTGATCAGCCCGGCGATCCCAGCGGCCGCATCGAGATGGCCGATGTTAGTCTTGACCGAGCCCAGCGCACAGAAACCCCGGCGTTCGGTCGCAAAGGCCCGGCGCAGCGCATAGGTCTCGATCATATCGCCCAGATGGGTGGCGGTGCCGTGCGCTTCCACAAAGCCCAGGCTCTCCGGATCCACCCCAGCCTGGCGGAATGCCTGCTGCATCACCGCACTCTGCCCTTGGGGATTGGTGGCCCAGTAACTCATCTTGTCGCTGCCGTCGTTGCCGAGCGCAGAACCTCGAATCACTGCGGCGATCGCATCTCCATCGGCAAGTGCCTGTGCCAGCGGCTTGAGCACCACGATCCCCACCCCACTGCCAAAGAGGGTCCCTTCAGCCTGCGCGTCGAAGGCTCGGCAGTGGCCGTCGGGAGAGAGCACCTCGCCCGGCGTGTACAGATAGCCGCTGTGGTGCGGGACGCGCACGGTCACACCGCCCGCCAACGCCAGCGCACACTCGCCGTTCAACAGGCTCTGGCAGGCCAGATGCACCGCCACCAGCGAGGTCGAGCAGGCGGTCTGCACCGTCACGGCGGGCCCGCCCAGGTTCAGTTTGTAGGCGACGCGGGTGCAGAGATGGTCTTTGTCGTTGCCGATATGGCCACGGCTGGTGATCGGGCCGATCAGTGCTTCGTTGACATGGCTTTCTGAAAGCAGGTAAGAGCCCATCAGGCTGCCTGCACCGCCAAAGACGCCGATAGGACGGCGGCTAGCCTGGGCCGGGTCGGCCGCATAGCCGGCATTCTCCAGCGCTTCCCACGCACACTCCAAAAAAAGCCGGTGCTGGGGGTCCATCAGCTCGGCGTCACGGCCGGAGTACTGGAAAAACCCGGCGTCAAAGCGATCTATCTCGTCGAGCACAGGTGCAGCTCTGACGTAGTGGGGGTGGTCGAGCCATTCTGCCGCCACCCCTGCCTGTCGCAGCTCCTCGACGGTCAAGGTGCGAATCGACTCGACCCCCTGCTCCAGGTTGCGGCGGAACGCATCGACCGTGTGTGCGCCGGGAAAACGACAGGCCATCCCAATGACGGCAATGGCGCGTGCATGGGCCTGCACCGCACCCGGGCTGTCTGGTCGAACATCTATCTTGGGTGCTTCAGACATGGTGTACTGCTCCTTGACAGGCCAGAAACTGTCCATCTACATGGCGTGCAGATCCATCTTCGATCAATACAACCATCTGCTATTGGTTTGCCTGCGGACGACGATGGGCGACCCGTGCGACCCGTGGAATCGCTGGCTGGCCCTGATCACGCTTTTCTGCATCGAGATACGCAGCCAGACTTGCTATCGTTGCTGTTTCAAAAAATTTTTGCACCGAAATTTCGCTGCCCAAAGCTGTCCGGACACGAGAAATCACCTGCATCGCCGACAACGAATGTCCTCCGAGTACAAAAAAGTTATCGTGAATGCTGACATGAGGCAGACTGAGTACCTGCTGCCAAATTTCTGTCAGAAGAGTCTCCGTACGGGTGCGTGGTGCCACATCCTTCTTGGAAGAGGCCAGATCGGAAGGTTCCAGTGCAGGCAGCGCCTGGCGGTCCACCTTGCCGTTGGGGGTGAGGGGCAGGGCATCCAGCCAGACAAAGGCACCAGGCACCATGTAGTCGGGCAGGCGGCTCTGCAGATGGCTGCGCAGCGCTGCGACCCGCTCTCCGTGAGCAGCCGGCAGCAGCCCCGGCGCCGCCTCCACCAGATAGGCGACCAGCCGCTTGTCCC
>JAPLGY010000255.1 GCA_026389955.1 Caldilinea sp.
AATCCAGAAACACCCACAGGATGTACTCTCAAAACAGCCTGTCCTTTCTGGACCACACCGCCCTGCACACGCCCGCAGCCAGAGCAAAAATCAGGCCAGCCCGGCCCGGCGTACCAGTGCCTGAGCAGCACGGTTGTGCCGTTCTGCCAGCGACGGCACATCCAAGGACGGCATCCCTGCCGAAACCAGCAGCCGGCCGGCCACCATCGCCCAGTCGACCGGCTGCGGCTGGCAAAAAACCAGCGCAGCCACCGGGTCGTGGACTGCCCCGCCAGCATGCCAGAGCGTATCGAAACGAAACGCCACCAGATCTGCTGCCATCCCCGGCACCAGTGCGCCGATATCGTCCCGGCCCAGCACGGCTGCCCCCCCCAGCGTGGCGATCTCCAACGCTTCTCGCGCGGTCATCGCGCGAGGGTTGCCCAGCACACGCTGCAGCAGCAGGCACTGACGAACCTCGTTGAGCAGATGGCTGCCATCATTGGAAGCGCTGCCGTCGACCCCCAGCCCGACCGGCACACCTGCATCGCGCAGAGCGCGCACAGGGGCGATGCCCGAAGCCAGCCGCATGTTGCTGGTTGGGCAGTGAGCGACGCCAGTTTTGCTTTGGGCAAACCGTGTGATCTCATCCTGATTCAAATGCACACAGTGCGCGTGCCACACATCCTCCCCTGTCCAGCCCAGCAGTTCAGCATACTCTCCGGGACGGTAGCCAAAACGTTCCAGACAGAAGCGCTCCTCGTCCTGGGTTTCGGCCAGGTGGGTGTGCAAATGCACGTTCATCGTGTCGCCAAAACTGCGTGCCAACAGCGCACTTTCACGCATCAGCTCGGGTGTCACACTGAACGGGCTGCAGGGAGCAAGCACCACGCGCCGCATGGCAAAGCGGCTGGGATCATGAAAACGCTCGACGACTCGTTGGCAGTCACGCAGAATCGCACTTTCCTGCTCGGTGCAGCGGTCGGGCGGCAGCCCCCCCTGGCTCTCTCCCAGGCTCATGCTGCCGCGCGCGCCGTGGAAGCGAACCCCTACGGTCTCAGCTGCGGCGAACTGGTCGTCCAGCCGGGTGCCATTGGGCCAAAGATAATGATGGTCGCTCGACGTCGTACACCCAGACCACAACAGTTCTGTCAGCGCCAGCTGGGTGCTGACAAAAACATCCTCCGGCGTCAACTCTGCCCAGATCGGATAGAGCGTCTTGAGCCAGTCAAACAACACAGCATCTTGCGCCGCTGGAATCACACGCGTCAGCGTCTGATAAAAATGGTGGTGGGTGTTGACAAACCCCGGCAGCACAATCCGCCCGCGTGCGTTGAGGCGCTGCACCTCAGCGGCCTGAAACGCAAGGGGCAGCTCTGATGTCGCCCCAACCCAGGCGATGGCTCCCTCTGCAACCACCACAGCACCGTCCGCAATCTCGCGGCGTTCTTTGTCCATCGTCACCAGCAAATCAGCATGCTCAACACACAACAACTTCATAGCATCCTCTGGGAAGCAAGAAAGGCTGGCACCGTACGCTTGACAGCGCACCCAGCCAGTTGCCAGGTACGATACCAGATACAACAAAAGATGGGTGCATCTCTGAAACGTAGAACTGGTGTTTGACAAAAAAGATAGCCGCGCGTCTGCGTAGACAGTCTACAAAAACTTTATGGATTGCTGAGGCTACCAACAATAGTTTGCCACATTGACACCATTTTGCACAGTCCAGCAGATTTCAGAATATCTCCAACAGCGCAGCGAACGTATACCTTTTTCGCGCGACGATCAGGGTTTGGGATTCTTCCCAATCGCCATAGTATACTGGGCCCATGCAGCGGTCAGAACCCCTCGAAATGTTTCGCCCCAATCCGTTGGTTCGCTCGGCCAATGTACAGACACTCCTGTCGTTGATTCGTCCCCGCGGGATCGACATCACTGACGACGAACAGCCACTGCTGGTCGATGCTGGCGAAGACCTGACCGGCGCCGCTCCAGAGAGACCCGTACGGCTGTTGGGGTATTACAACAGCAGCCGACTGCCAGGCGTCTGGCGGGGGCTTGTCCTGTTGCTGCACGGCTGGGAAGGGTGCAGCCACTCCAATTACAACCTGGTTCTGGCCCAACGTCTGGTCGAACAAGGCTTTTCCACATTTCGACTCAACCTGCGGGACCATGGACCCAACCTGCACATCGACCCGTACAGCCTGAATCCAGGTAACTTTCGTGGCACGTTGATCGAAGAGGTCGCCGCTGCGACAGCCCAGATCGCCCAGCTGGCTGGCCCGCACCCCTTCTACATTGCCGGAGCCTCGTTGGGCGGCAATTTTGCTCTGCGTCTGGCCCGGTGGCACAGCGAGCGAACACCCTTTCACCATCTGCGCAAAGTTGTGGCCCTTTGCCCGGCCATTCACCCCGGCCATGCTACGGATGCGCTGGACCGCAATCCCCTGACCCGAAGCTACTTTCGCCGACGCTGGCTGCGTTCGCTGCACGCCAAACAGGCGCTCTACCCGGTTCTGCCCGACCTCCGTGCGATCGAACAGTTTCCCTCGATCCGCGAGATGACCGAATGGTTCGTCCAAAAGCTTGCCAGGCGCGGTGAAATTCCATTTCGCAACGCCGACGAATACTTTGCCGCGTATACGGTGCTTGGGGATGCGCTGGCCACACTGCGCGTCCCGACGACCATCATCACCGCCCAGAATGACCCCGTGATCCCCGTCGCTGACTTTGCGGCACTGGCTCCCCACCCCTTGCTCGAATTTCAGATCCACCCCAGCGGAGGCCACTGCGGCTTTGTCGATGCTCCCCCTGTCCGCCACCGGGTGGCTGATTGGATCCTGCCTGCCTTGCTGCGCTCCTGACCCGCACGTCTGTCTGGCCGCCTTTCCCACATTGTCCGAATCCTTCCTTCAAAAAACGTCTGCATGCGTTGTCCGTCCGCCGTTCTCGAACACATTGTTCACAGCGTAACATGGCCCCTGAGCGGACTGAACAAAGGTTTACACGATTCTGCCCTGTTTTGCGCTTGTGACAAATGTTGTAGATTTTCAATTTTATCCGAGATTCAAACCGTGTGCAGCGCCAGACGGGCGGGCTGTGCCGCGGAGAAGTTGTGCAGGCTTCGGGCGGGACCTGCTACAACACCTACCAATCCTACAACAGC